>CAZZKU010000001.1:0-10858 GCA_964654635.1 uncultured Piscirickettsiaceae bacterium
CTTGGGCGTTTTATATTTTTAATTATATTTGCAGTTTTTTACGTGTTCGCTTTTCCCGATTCTAGCGTTGTGAAGGAAGTTATGTTAGATAAATTAGCAAAATAGTATCTTCTATTAAAATTTAAGGTTGAAAAAATTGTCCAGTAAAGCATTAGAAGATTATTTAAAAATTATATTTAAATTATCTGAAAAAAATCAAGAAAAAAAAGGAATTAGCACTTCTGCTATTGCTGATAGGTTGGCTATTTCCCAAGCTTCTGTATCTAATATGCTTAAAAAGTTAGCTGAAAAAAAATTAATTAGATATGAGCCTTATTATGGCGTTAGTTTGTTGCCAGAAGGGAAAAAAATTGCTTTAAATATGATTAGAAAACACCGTATTTTAGAGCAGTTTTTGGTTGAAAAATTAGATTACTCTTGGGATGAAGTGGATGTTGAAGCAGAGGTTTTAGAGCATGCTATTACCGATAAATTGGCAAACCGTATGTGGGAAAAGTTAGGCTGCCCTCTTAGAGACCCACATGGCTCTCCTATTCCAGATGAAAATGGTTGGATGGTTGATGGTGGTGATGAGGTTTCTCTCTCTGATATTGCTGAAAATAAGCAGGTAAAAATTGTTCGTATTGAAAATCGTTCGCCAGATGAGTTACGTTATTTTTCTTCTATAGGTTTGGTAAAAGATTCTTTCGTGTTGGTTATTGCCAAAGCACCCTTTAAAGGGCCACTATCTATAAAAATTGATGCTAAAGAGCACGTGTTGGATTACACCTTATCAGAATCAATTTTAGTTTCGTCTCAATATAGTAAATAGTCATAGTTGTGGAACCTAGTAAAATAACACAAATCGTATCGCCGCAAGAAATTTTAAAGGGTTTAACCACCGCGGTTATTTGGCTAGACAAGTCAGAAAATATTGGCTTTATAAATTTGGCTGCATCAGAATTATTACAGCTTAGTCAAAATAGAATACTGGGCGTGAATTGGCGTTATATTCTACCGAAGCTACTGCATGAAATTCACCAGTGCGGCAATGGTCGTTTAACGATACATGACTATGAAATTCGTTTGCCAAATTCTATTAAAATCCATGTAACTTGTACTATTTCATTTTATGAAATGGATGAAGAGGATGGTTGGTTAATAGAGCTTTATAATACAGAGAGCCACCACCGAATTGTAGAAAAAGACGAACGGTGGCATCAATATGAGGCAGGAAATATACTGGTAAAAACCTTAGCCCATGAGATTAAAAATCCTTTGGCAGGAATTTATGGGGCAACACAGTTATTAAGAAAACGTTTTCAAGGACATATTAAAGCCGATAAGTTTTTAGATGTTATTTCCAATGAGGTCAATAGACTAAAAAATTTAGTAGATAGAATGCTCGGACCTCGCTGGAAGGGCGATAAAGAATTACATAATATACATGAGATTTGTAGTTATGTTTTACAGATAGTGGAGGGTGAAAAACCTGACAATATCGCAATAAAATTAGATTTTGATCCAAGTATTCCAGAAATTCCTATGGATTTTGGAGGAATGGTGCAAGCGGTGTTAAATTTAGTTAAAAATGCTTTGCAAGCGATGGAAAAATATGGTGGCTTGATGGTTATTAAAACACGGGTAGAGTCCAAGTTTACCCTAGGCAGTAAAACCTACCCGCTGGTTGTCGTTTTGAGTATTATTGATGAAGGAGCAGGTATTCCTTTAGAAATTATAGATTCTATTTTTTACCCGATGGTTACCTCTAAAAAAGAAGGTTCTGGTTTAGGTTTGTCAGTCGCGCAAAACGTTGTGCGTAATCATGGCGGATTAATCGTTGCAGAAAGCGAGCCTGGTCATACGGCATTTAATATATATTTACCGTTTGACTCTGAATAATCAGGAAAAATTTAAGGAGTTTTTAGACAATGGTTGCAGAAACAATTGAATTTACAACAACACCTATTATTTGGATAGTGGATGATGATGCTTCTATTCGCTGGGTATTAAATGAATCCTTAGATAACAAACCCTATGAAGTCCATATTTTTGAATCTGCCATTGATGCCGTCTCAAAGTTAAATAAATTTCCCCCAACCGTTATTATTTCGGATGTTCGAATGCCTGATATGACGGGTTTAGAGTTTATGGAGCTAGTCCATGATTTTGATAAAAGCATTCCTGTTATTTTAATGACTGCCCATACAGACTTAAGCACGGCAGTAAAATCCTTACGCAGTCGTGCCTTTGACTATTTACCCAAGCCTTTTGAGATAGATGATGCCTTAGCAATTATTGAGCGGGCAATTAAGAAAAAACTATCTGGTGGTAAAATTCGACGTAAGCTAAAGCAGGTTAAGCAACCGCTAAATATAATTGGTTCTGCTCCTTCAATGCAAGAAGTTTTTAGGATATTAGGCAGGGTATCTCAGCTTGATGTAACTGTTCTAATTAATGGCGAAACAGGTACAGGTAAAGAGTTAGTGGCAAGAGCTTTATATGAACTAAGCAGTCGCTCAAACCAACCCTTTGTTGCAATTAATACCGCCGCTATTCCACGAGATTTATTAGAATCTGAACTATTTGGGCATGAAAAAGGTGCTTTTACTGGTGCTTTAACCAAGCGAATAGGGCGTTTTGAAGAAGCAAATGGTGGAACTTTATTTTTAGATGAAATTGGCGATATGCCCGTTGATTTACAAACACGGTTATTAAGAGTGTTAAATGATGGCAGTTTTTATCGAGTAGGTGGCAAAACCCCAGTAAAAACAGACGTAAGAATTATTGCAGCGACCCACCAAAATATGCCTGAAATGGTAAAAAAGGGTCTATTCAGAGAAGATTTATTGTACCGTCTGAACGTCATTAAAATTCATGTTCCTGCACTAAGAGAGCGAAAAGAAGACATTATTCCGATTACCCAATACTACTTAGCGGCAGAAGCAAAAAAATATGGTCTAGATGAAAAGCAATTAAGTAAAGAGGTCGAAAAATATTTAATTGGGCTACCTTGGCCTGGTAATGTTCGTCAAATCCGCAGTCTTTGTACTTGGTTAACCATTATGGCACCTGGAAAAATAGTTTCACTTGATGATCTGCCGATAGACCTGAAAAGTGATGAAAATCATTCAGTAACGGCTTTAAATCCTGATTCAGACTGGCAAACTTTATTGCAAGATTGGGCAAATAATTATTTACAATCGGGTGGAAGTGCTTTGCATGCCACAGCAGAACCCTTGTTTGAAAAAGTATTAATTGAAGCGGCAATGAAACACAGTTTAAACCATCGCCAAAAAGCGGCTAAGTTATTAGGGTGGGGCAGAAACACCTTAACCAGAAAAGCACAATCTCTTGATTTATGATACCTTTGCATAAATGATTAAAGAACTGTTTCAATATGTAACCACCCCTTGTGATAGTGATGTTAAAAGACTGGGGTTTTTAAAAGAATCTATTGGTATGGAAGCCCGATACCAGCGTTGTAAAGCCAGCTGGGATTCCCATTATTTACAGTGTCGTTCTGCTATTTTAACGGCGGTAGAAAAAACCAAGCAACAACGTACTATTGTCATTTTAGGAGCAGGGACTTTACGCGACATTCCTTTGCAAGCTTTAGCCAGCACCTTCGAAAAAGTAATATTGGTCGATTTACTGTTTCTAAATTCAGCAAGAAAAAAAGTAAAAATCTACTCTAATGTTGAGTTACTTATTTTTGACATTTCTAATAATTTATCCGCAATACTTAGCTGTAAATCAAGCCAAGATTATGCCCAGTTTGTTCAAAATAACCCACCAAAATTGGCTAAAAATTTACCAATAGAGCTTAATACTATTGATTGTATCGTTTCGCTAAACCTAATCACCCAAATCCCGTTAATTCCAGTTACTAAGTTAATTGAACAGTTTAATGCCTCTGAGCAGTTGGTCAATGATACGGCTAAAACATTGCTACAACAACATCTTGAACTATTAAAATCTGCTCCAGGGGTAAAGTGTTTAATTGCAGATAAAAAAATTGTTGAAGTTGATAAGCAGGGTATAGAAACAGACAGCTTTAGCCCACGTTGGGGAGTGGTTTTTCCTAAAGAAGAGCATAGTTGGGAATGGCTGGCAGTGCCTTATGCAGAATCAGTAGGCAATGTAAAAAGAGTTCATACTGTCAGTGTTTCAATTGTAACTAGCTAAAAACTCACCCATTTTAACTGCCGTGTCTTCGTTAAGTTTTCCTAATTCGGGCATGCTGTTTTCTGGGGTAAGTAACACCACGGTTGAACCCATGTTAAAACGGGCAATCTCTTCACCTTTTGTAAAATTAATATCTTGTTCTTGATAATCCCAATGTTTAATTATAGGTTGATATTTAGGGGTTATTTTTCCTTGCCAAACGGTTTCCATGCTACCGACAAAAATAGCACCCACCATAATTAGGCAAAAAATTCCTTGCTCATTTTCAAAGCGAATCACTAAGCGTTCGTTACGGGCAAATAACCCTTCTACGGTGCGAACGGTTGAAGGATTTACCGCAAATAAATCGCCAGGCACATAGGTCATAGAAATTAGCTTGGCATCAGTTGGGCTATGAATGCGATGGTAGTCTTTAGGGGCAAGGTAGATAACCGCAGAATCTCCATTTTGAAATTTCTGAGCATATTCAATATCACCACCTACTAAAGCTTCTGTGGTGTATTCGTGCAGTTTTGCTTGAATCATTTTATTGCCATCAATCGGTTGAGATTGGCTTACTAGACCATCAACAGGACTACACCAAGCATTTTCAGTGTCATCAATTGGGCGTGCATCTGTTTTTAAGGCACGGGTAAAAAAATCATTAAAGTTTTTATAAGATTCAATATTTTCATTTTCTGCCTCACTAACATTAATTTTAAAAGCCTTAATCATTAACTTGGTGGTGGCATTCTTTACCCAAGGAGTTTCTATTTGCATAAACCAGTGCATGGCAGAAGATACCGCTTGTTGTGGCACAAGGTGTTGTGGAAAAACTTTTACGTAATCAATAAAACTCATATATTTTTTCTCTTAATTCTGTTAATAGTTCTAGTTGATTCTAATGTATAATCCGACCAATTAAAATATTTATTTAGAAGGTGGGCTTTATGTCGCAAATTAACAAGGTTGTTTTAGCCTATTCTGGTGGTTTAGATACTTCTATTATTGCCAAATGGTTACAAAATGAATATAACTGCGAAGTGATTACGTTTACCGCCGATATAGGGCAGGGCGAAGAAGTTGAACCTGCTCGTGCTAAGGCAGAAGCAATGGGTATTAAACAAATTTATATTGAAGACTTAAGAGAAGAGTTTGCTAAGGATTTTGTATTTCCAATGATGCGTGCAAATGCTATTTATGAAGGTGAATATCGTTTAGGCACTTCTATTGCCCGCCCGTTAATTTCTAAGAGATTGGTTGAAATTGCACAAGAAGTGGGTGCCGATGCAATCTCTCATGGAGCAACTGGCAAGGGAAATGATCAGGTTCGTTTTGAATTGGCAGCCTATGCATTAATGCCTGATGTTAAAGTAATCGCCCCTTGGCGTGAATGGGATTTATTGTCGCGTGAAAAACTAATGGCCTATGCAGAAGAACATGGCATTGCGGTTGAAAATAAAAAAGGCAAAAAATCACCTTATTCAATGGATGCTAATTTGTTGCATATTTCTTACGAAGGCGGTGTAATTGAACACCCTGAAAATGAACCTGAAGAAGATATGTGGTTGTGGACAGTTTCTCCAGAAAATGCACCAGATGAAGCAACTTACTTAGATATTGGTTATGAAAAAGGCGATATCGTTTCTATTAACGGTGAAGCAATGTCTGCGGCAACCGTGATGGAATACTTAAACAAAGTCGGTGGCGAGAACGGTGTTGGGCGTGATGATATTGTTGAAAACCGTTTTGTCGGCATGAAAGCCCGTGGTTGCTATGAAACGCCTGCTGGCACAATTATGTTAAAAGCCCATAGAGCAATGGAATCTTTAACCTTAGACAGGAATGCTGCTCACCTTAAAGATGACTTGATGCCACGTTATGCAGAAATGATTTATAACGGTTTTTGGTTTAGTCCAGAGCGTGAAATGTTACAAGCTTTAATTGACCAATCGCAAGAGTTTGTAACGGGTTCGGTTCGTTTAAAGCTGTATAAAGGCAATATTACGGTAGTGGGTCGTCAGTCAGATTTAAGTTTGTTTGATGAAGACATTGCCACTTTTGAAGATGATGGTGGTGCTTATGACCATAAAGATGCAGAAGGCTTTATTAAGTTAAATGCCTTGCGTTTACGTACCGCTGCTAAAAAGCGTAAATAACATTAAAACTAACAAGACAGCTAGAATCCCTACTTTTAAAGAGTTGCTTAAAAGTCCAATATTAATGCTCGGCTTTGGCTTTGGTTCGGGCTTGGTAAAAAAAGCCCCAGGTACTTTTGGAACATTATTAGGCTTGTTGTTGTTTGTTCCTTTATTGCTATGGAACGAAATAGTGGCAGGGGGTTTACTTACCTTAAGCTTGTTGTTTGGCAGTTATATTTGTGGAAAGTCTGCTGAAATTATGCAGACCCATGATCATGGCGGAATAGTTTGGGACGAGTTCATTGGAATTTGGCTAGTCTTGCTGTTTTTGCCCGAACAAAACCTGTTTTACTGGCTGTTAGCCTTTGGGTTTTTTAGATTGTTTGATATATGGAAGCCTTGGCCGATTAATTTAGCCGATAAAAAAATTCCTGGTGGCTTAGGGATAATGGTTGACGATATAGTGGCTGCCTTGTTTAGTATAGTTACTATTTGGGCAGTGTTTAGTGTAGTTGGTGTAATGACTTAGGTCTTAAAAAAGAGAAAAGAATAAATGTTTATTTCTTGTGACGATGTAAAAAAAATAATGGCAGAAAAAGATGCCCAGTTAGTTGATGTAAGAACCGAAAGTGAATTTCAAATGAATCAAATTCCAGGTTCGATTAATTTACCCTTACAAGATATTGAATTGCATGGCGAAGCGAAGTTAGATAAAAGTAAGCCCGTAGTGGTGTTTTGTCGTTCAGGAGGGCGTTCGCAAATGGCTATGCAAATTTTAATATCGTTAGGTTTTAATGAAGTCTACAACATGGGTTCATACCAAGTTTGGCGATAATTGTTAAAATTGACTAGAAAGTTATCTTAAATCTCTCCTTAAAAGGATAAAAAATGAAATTAGCATTACATTGGCAAATATTAATTGCTTTGGTTTTTGCCGCTCTTGCTGGCTTTCTTAGTGGAACAGAGGCAACTATTTTTGGTGTGCCTTGGATCGCTATTTATACTTTTATAGGAACTTTGTTTTTAAATGCCTTAAAAATGATTGTCGTACCGCTAGTGGTTTCGGCGATTATTACCGGTGTTGCCAATGTTGGAGACAATGGTGGTTTTGGTCGATTAGGCGGTAAAACATTAGGCTACTATGTTTTAACCAGTACGATTGCGATTATTATTGGTTTAGTGCTAGTAAGCTTAATTCAGCCAGGGGTGAATGATGATGGCGTTCCCGTATTAGAAACCAGTGATGAAATCATGCAAGCGGTTGCAGGAAAGTCAGGTGGAGACGTGGTTGACGTGTTTTTACGCATGATTCCGACCAATGTAATTGATGCCGCCGCTGAAGGGCAAATGCTAGGGCTTATTTTCTTTAGTATTCTCTTCGGTTTTTTCATGACTCGTTTAAAAGGGCCTTTAAAAGAAACGCTAAATAATTTTTGGCAAGCCATCTTTGATGTAATGATGATGATGACCAATTTAATTATGAAGTTTGCACCGCTAGGTGTTTTCGGGCTAGTAGCAGCATCAGTTGCCAAAACAGGCTTTGATCAATTTGGCAACTTAGCCCTGTTTTTTATAACCGTTACGCTAGCTCTGGCAATTCATCTGTTGGTGGTGATGCCAATTCTGTTAAAAGTATTAGGAAAAGTTGACAACCCATGGTTACATTATCAAGCCATGGCACCCGCCTTGCTCACCGCTTTTTCAACCAGTTCCTCATCGTCAACATTACCGGTAACCATCAGCTCATTAGAAAATAGGGCAGGGGTCTCCAACAGAGTCTCCAGTTTTGTATTGCCCTTGGGTGCAACCGTAAATATGGACGGCACGGCACTTTATGAATGTGTGGCAGTTATTTTTATCGCCCAATTATTTGGTATAACGCTAGATTTCGGTACAATGTTGTTAATTGTAATTCTATCCCTTGCAACCTCCATAGGGGTGGCAGGAATACCATCGGCAAGTCTAGTTGCTATTAGTATTATTCTGGTCGCGGTCGGTTTACCTGCCGAAGCGATTGGTTTATTACTGGTAGTTGATAGGTTGCTAGACATGATGCGAACCGCCGTCAACGTATTTAGTGATTCAGTCGGAGCAGTTGTTATTGCCAAGTCTGAAGGTGAAAAAGACGTTTTAACCTCAAAACACTTTTAAAACAATTAGCAATTTTGGAATTTGAAAATGAGTGCGATTAATAAAGATTTATATGATGCTTTAATTAAAGCAAATGTATCTGATGAGCTTGCTATCAAGACAGCAAGATCAGTGACAGAAGAAACAGATAATATCAATCAAATAAAACAAGATATAGCAGTAATTCAAGTTAGAACCGCAATGGTGGAAAAGTTACAATGGGTTGTTGTCGCAGGTATTATTGCTTTGGTTATTCAATCTTTCATTGTAAACTGATACCTCATCCGTGGCGAACCCATGTAAATAACTCTAAAAACAGCATTTAAAGGCTTTAAATGAACCTACATGAATACCAAGCAAAATCACTTTTTGCAGCTTACAACATTCCCACTCCTAAAGGGAAAATGATTAACGGAATATCTCAACTTAGTGCCGCCTTAGAAGAAGTAGGTTTAGATAAGTGGGTTGTTAAGGCACAAGTTCATGCAGGAGCTCGTGGAAAAGCGGGTGGGGTTAAACTTGTTTCTAGTAAAGAAGAAGCCCGTGAAGTAGCAGAAAAAATGCTCGGAAGCTCTTTAGCAACCATGCAAACAGCAGGAAAAGAACTGCCTATACATTCGTTATTAATTGAAGAAACCCTTAATATTCAAGACGAACTTTATTTAAGTTTAGTGGTCGATAGAGTAACTAAAACTCATACTTTTGTATTGTCAGCTTCTGGCGGAATGGATATTGAAGCCGTTGCCAAAGAAACCCCAGAAAAAATATTTTCAGTACATGTCGATTTATCGGTAGGTTTAATGCCTTATCAAGTGCGAGAAGTAGCCTTCTCTTTAGGGTTAACAGGCATGGCCTTTAAACAGTTGATGACCGTTATGAATGGCTTATATCAACTGGCTTTAGACAAAGATATTTCGTTGTTAGAAATAAACCCCTTAATCATCACTGCCGATAATCAATTGGTTGCATTAGATGCCAAAATAAATATAGATTCAAATGCCTTATATCGCCAACCAGAGCTAGTACAAATGCGCGATGCCAGCCAAGAAGACGAACGCGAAGCCAAAGCCGCCGACAACCAGTTAAATTATATTGCCTTAGATGGCGATATTGGTTGCATGGTAAACGGTGCTGGTCTGGCAATGGCAACGATGGACTTAATCAAATTAAACGGTGGAGAACCCGCTAACTTTTTAGATGTAGGGGGCGGTGCAACCCCTGAAAGAGTTGCCGAAGCTTTTAAATTAATCCTTTCCTCCTCTGAAGTGAAATCTATTTTAGTGAATATTTTTGGCGGAATTGTCCGTTGCGATTTAATTGCAGAAGGTATTATTAAAGCGGTTAAAGAAGTCGGACTAACCATTCCAGTAGTGGTAAGGTTGGAAGGAACAAATGTAGAGTTAGGCAAAGAAATTTTAGCCAATTCAGATGTGAGTATTATTACTGCAGACGGGCTAGCCGATGCAGCCCAAAAAGTAGTGGAGGTAGCACGCTAATGGCTATTTTAATTGACCATCAAACTAAAGTTATTTGCCAAGGATTTACTGGCAAACAAGGGACTTTTCATTCAGAACAAGCCATTGCCTATGGCACAAAAATGGTGGGTGGAGTTACCCCTGGCAAGGGCGGGAAAACCCATTTGAATTTACCCGTTTTTAATACCGTAAAAGAAGCGGTAGAAAAAACAGGTGCAGAAGCCAGTATTATTTATGTACCGCCTGCTTTTGCCGCCGACTCTATTATCGAAGCGATTGCGGCTGGGGTTAAAGTTATTACCTGTATTACTGAAGGTATTCCCGTTAATGAAATGCTTAAAGTTCGTGCCGTACTAGATAAATCAGATTCTTATTTAATAGGTCCTAATTGCCCAGGTTTAATTACCCCAGGCGACAACCAAGACGGTTGTAAAATTGGGATTATGCCAGGGCATATTCACCTAGCTGGTAAAATAGGAATAGTCTCTCGTTCAGGAACACTTACCTACGAAGCAGTGCATCAAACCACTCAAAATGGACTGGGTCAGTCAACTTGTGTTGGTATCGGTGGCGATCCTATTCAAGGAATGAACTTTATTGATTGTTTAAAATTGTTTCAGCAAGATCCACAAACCGAAGGAATTATTTTAGTCGGCGAAATAGGTGGTCAAGCTGAAGAAGATGCCGCTGAATATATTCAGCAACATGTAACCAAACCCGTGGTAGCCTATATTGCAGGAGTAACCGCTCCAGCAGGCAAACGAATGGGACATGCTGGAGCTATTGTAAGTGGTGGAAAAGGCACGGCAGAAGCTAAATTTGCCGCTTTAAAATCCGCGGGGGTAACCATTGTGGCTTCACCAGCAGATTTAGGCAGTGCTATGGCAAAGTGTTTGGAGCAAGCTTAATATGGCAGGGACACTGTTTGACCAAATGATGAAAGCGGGCTTAGTCGATAAACAAAAA
>CAZZKU010000001.1:10958-18498 GCA_964654635.1 uncultured Piscirickettsiaceae bacterium
ATGCTAAATTTGAAATTCCAGACGATTTGGTTTGGTAGAATTAATTAAAAATTAGTCAAGAATTTTAAAAAGGAAAAACATCATGAAAAAATTATTAGTCGCCTTAGTTACGACTGGAATGCTTGTTGGTTGTAGTAGTGACCCTAAAAAAGAACAAGTTAAACAAGTTTCGTTTGACTGTGTCTTTCCAAATACCAATGTAGCCGCACCTGGTTGGATTTGTGATGAACCTGTTGATGGTGTTGAAGTAAGTGCATTAGGAATTGCCGAGCCATCTAAAGCAGGCATAACCTACATGAAAGACATTGCGGTTGCCGATGCACGAGGCAGGCTAGCAGAAGAAATGAAAATTACCGTTAGTAAAATGGTAAAAAGTTATTTAGGCACAACTGGAGTTGGCACAACAGAAACCGTTGATGCCGCCGCTAGTTCAACTATTAAAACCATTAGTAGCGAAACCCTAGTCGGTTCAAAAATAATAAGATCACGCACAGGGCCTAATGGAAAATTCTATGCACTAGTGGGAATGAATGCAGAAAATTTTAAGCAATCGGTTAAAAAAGCAGTTAATTCTTCAATGAAAAATGATTCAGCACAATGGCAACAATTTAAAGCCCAACAAAGCCAAGATGAACTAGCGGCAGGCATTGTAAATCAATAAATTCATGCCAGTTAAATATATAGAAACGACTTCTGAAGATGTAGGTCAGCGAGTCGATAACTTCCTAATGCGCCATTATCGAAGCGTACCTAAAACCCTTATTTACCGAATTATCCGCAAAGGAGAAGTTCGGGTAAACAAAGGCAGAGTCAAACAAAATACCCGTTTAAATGAAGGCGATATGGTTCGTGTTCCGCCTATTCGTATGCCTGAAAAAACCATTGGTGATATTCCAGCTGGTCAAATTCAGCGCATCGAAAATCATATTTTGTTTGAAGACCATGACCTAATGGTTATCAATAAACCATCGGGAGTAGCCGTGCATGGTGGTAGTGGTATTAGTTTTGGCTTAATTGAAATATTACGTGCAATGCGACCATTAGCAAAGCGAATTGAGCTAGTGCATCGGTTAGATAAAGATACCTCGGGTTGCATTTTAATTGCCAAAAAAGCCATGGTACTTAGAGACCTACACGCCCAAATTCGTGAAGATAAAATGATTAAAGAGTATTTAACTTTACTAAGCAATCATTGGCCAAAATCGAAACATAAAATAGATTTACCACTATTAAAAAATACCCTGCAATCTGGTGAACGAGTGGTGAAAGTTGACCCTGCTGGAAAGCAATCGATTAGCTTTTTTAAAGTGGCTGATAGCTATTTAAATGCAGACCTTGTAACTGTGCGTTTAAAAACGGGCAGAACCCATCAAATACGAGTGCATGCCTTATCACAAGGTTGCCCTATTGTGGGCGATGATAAATACGGTGATAAAACAGTTAATAAAAATTTTAAAAAATACGGTATTAAACGCCTAGCGTTGCATGCCCAGTTTTTAAGTTTTAGGCATCCTAATATAGAAAACGAACAAGATGCTTGGATGAAAATAGAAGCCCCATTGCATGATGATTTTAAAACCGCCATTAAAAACTTAAAGAACGAGATAGATAATGAAACAGTATAAATGTGTGATTTTTGACTGGGACGGAACCCTAATGGATTCAGAAGCAAGAATTGTCAATTCGATTCAACAAGCAGCAAAAGCTGTTGGCTATCCCGTTTTACCCTATGAAGTATCGAAACAAATTATTGGCTTAAGTTTAGAAAAAGCGATAGAAACCCTTTACCCAAAAGCGGGTGGCAATGTGGTTGAAGAGATGTCGAAAGCCTATACAAATTGCTTTTTGGGTGACTGTAAAGTTCCTATGCAACCTTATGTAGGCGTTGAGCCATTATTAAGCTCTATTAAAATATCAGGAGCAAAAATTGCGATTGCAACCGGTAAAAGCCGTAAAGGTCTCAACCAAGTACTGTCAGAAGTTTCTTTTAGCCAGTATTTTGATACAACCAGAACACCGCATGAATCAGAATCTAAACCCAGTCCATTAATGCTTCAGCAAATATTACAAGAATTTTCGCTAAGTGTAGATGATGCGGTAATGGTTGGCGATACCGAATTTGATATGGAAATGGCACAAAATATAGGCATGGACTCCATCGCTTTAAGCCACGGCGTACATGAAATAGAAAGATTACAACAATATAACCCCGTAATGATCTGTGATAATTTGAATGAATTGCAAAATAGGTTAACAGGCAGGTTACAAAAGCATTAAGTGATACCACCCCTGGTGATTTTAGGGTTTTTGACTCTTTTCTGGCGGTATTTGCAAACCTATTTGCTTTAAAATGCTAGTGAGTTCAATCAATGGCAAACCAATTAAAGCATTAGGATCGGTTGTTTCAACTTTTTCAAATAAAGTAATACCCAGCCCTTCAGATTTAAAACTTCCCGCACATTGAAAAGGTTCTTCAATACTTAAATAGTTATGAATATCTGTTTTAGTTAAATTGCGAAAAGTAACTTTAGTTGTATCCATTGCTTGAAAAGTTTTTTGGCTAGCTTGGTCAATAACCGCTAAGCCCGTAAAAAAAGTAACCGTTTGTCCACTAAATTCTTGTAATTGTTTGGTTGCATTGGCGTAGTTTAAGGGTTTGCCAATCGCTTTGTTATTAAAGCAAGCAGCTTGGTCGGAGGCAATAATTATTTTATTATTCACTTCTTTAGCAATTGCCACGCCTTTAGCAAGTGATAGCCTGTTTACCATGTCTTCAACAGATTCATTTGGTTGGATAAATTCATCAATAGCAGGTTTGTCAATGCTAAAAGGCAAGTGCAATTTTTTAAGTAAAGTTTGGCGAAACACCGAGGTAGAAGCGAGTACGATTTTTGCAGAATGCATAGGGTTACCAATTTCATATTAAGGACGGTTTTTAAAAGGTAATTGTAGTATTTTTAAATAGATTGTGTAGAATGTTTTCTTTGACTTTGATGTATGAAAATAGTATTATCCGCACAATGTTTAATAAGCTACCCGATTTAATAGATCCTATTTATTTTGCTCAGCATCAAAAAAGCTATGAAGTAGAAGTGCCTATCGCTATATTTTCTAGGCTGATCGAGCAGGTTCTATCCGAAGATGGTTTGGTAAAAGTATCGATTAATTTTTTTCGACACACTAAGTTAAGAGTTCCGGCCTTTAATCTAGTGTTAGAAACAAAATTAGCTCTTAAATGTCAGCGTTCATTAGGTTCATTTGAATATCTTGTCCAGTCAGAAATAGTGGGCGTGTTTGTTGAATCAATGGCAATGGCAAAAGATATTCCTGCAGAGTTTGAGGTTTATGAGCTGATAGATGATAAAATATCTTTATATGAGATAATTGAAGAAGAATTGTTGTTAAATATACCTTTAGCACCAATTGATGTAAAAAGTGAAATGGCGTACCAAAACACTCAGCTAGTAGAAGATGAGAGTGATGAAGCTCCAAAAAAACAAAATCAACAAAACCCTTTTGCGGCGCTAAAAGCATTGCAGAAAAATAAGTAATTAAACCAGGAGATAGCTATGGCTGTTCAAAAAAGTCGAAAAACACCTTCAAGACGTGGAATGCGTCGTTCACACGATTCATTAACCCCAGCAGCGCTTACTGTTGACGAAACAACCGGTGAACTTCACCGTCGTCATCATATTACTGCTGATGGTTTCTATAAAGGAAAAAAAGTTATTCAAGATAAGTAATCTTGCAATAATTTTTCCAACAAAACCCTTGGTAATTTAAATTACCAGGGGTTTTTTCATTTTCAGTTAAGCGAAACGAGGAAGGTTCTTTTGACTATTTCAATTGCTATTGATGCTATGGGTGGGGATCGTGGTATTCCTGTTACTGTTCCAGCTTCTTTACAATCTCTAAAAAAGTTTTCAGATATTTCAATTATCCTTGTTGGTAATAAAGACCTGATAGAAGCAGAATTAGCCAAACATGCTGATTTCACTAAGTATTCAGCAAGAATCTCAGTACAGCATGCCGAGCAAGTGGTTGAAATGGATGACTTGCCTTCGCATGCTCTACGCAAAAAACGCCAGTCCTCTATGCGTCTCGCTTTAAATTTAGTAAAAGAAGATGCGGCAGATGCCTGCGTTAGTGCAGGTAACACTGGTGCATTAATGGCAGTCTCTAAATTTGTGCTTAAAACCATTCCTGGTATTGATCGACCTGCTATTTGCACCTCTATGCCAACCATGAAAGGGCATGTACATCTACTAGATTTAGGGGCAAATGTTGGAGCAGAAGGCAAGGCTTTGGCACAGTTTGCGGTAATGGGCTCGGTGCTAACTCAAGCGGTTGATAACAAACCAAACCCAAAGGTAGCTTTGCTTAATATTGGTGAAGAAGAAATTAAAGGGCATCAAAGAATTAAGGATGCCAACGAGATTTTAAAAAAATCCAGCATTAACTATGTTGGTTATGCAGAAGGTAACGATATCTTTAAGGGTAATGTAGATGTTATTTCTTGTGATGGTTTTGATGGTAATATTGCTTTAAAAGCCTCAGAAGGGGTGGCTAAAATGATTAGCTTTTACCTAAAAGATGCCTTTAAAAAGAACGTATTTACCATGATGGTTGCCATAATTGCCTACCCAGTTCTAAAATCTTTTAAAGCAAAGGTTGACCCAGGGCATTATAATGGGGCATCTCTACTAGGTTTAAGAAAAATTGTGATAAAAAGTCATGGCGGAGCAGATGTGTCGTCTTATTTTTATGCCATAGCCGAAGCCCGCTTAGAAGCGATTAAAAAAGTCCCTGACAAAATTGCAGAGGGCGTTAAAAAAATTCTAGACCAACAAGAAGTTGATGTAAATGAATCAAAATGATGCGCTAAAAAAATATAGTAAAATTATTGGAACGGGCGGTTACCTGCCGAAGAAAGTTTTAACCAATAAAGACTTAGAAAAAATGGTGGAAACCGATGACCAGTGGATTCGTGACCGAACAGGGATTGAACAACGCCATATTGCCGAAGATTCTCAAACAACTAGCGACTTAGCTTATAAAGCCTCGATTCTTGCCTTAGAAATGGCAGGGATTAAAGCCGAAGAATTAGACATGATTATTGTTGCTACCACCACTCCAGATAAGGTTTTTCCAAGTACCGCTACCATTCTACAACAAAAGTTGGGAAATAAAGGCGCGCCCGCTTTTGATATTCAAGCAGTTTGTACAGGATTTATCTATGCACTTTCGGTGGCCGACCAATTCGTTAAAACAGGTATGTCTAAAAAAGTATTGGTAGTCGGGGCAGAAACCCTGTCAAAAATCACCAATTGGGCTGATCGCAATACCTGCGTATTATTTGGCGATGGTGCTGGTGCGGTGGTGTTAGAGTCTTCAACCGAACCAGGTATTTTATCTACCCACATTCATGCCGATGGAAAATACGAAGAACTTTTGCACGTACCTTCAGGAATTTCTAAAGTAGCACAGACTGATGATATTGCCGAGCGTACTATGAGCATGAAAGGTAATGAAGTGTTCAAAATTGCGGTTAATACCCTTAGTAGTATTGCCGCGGAAACGCTAGAAGCCAATAATCTTACTAAAGACGATTTAGACTGGTTAGTACCCCACCAGGCCAATTTAAGAATTATTAAAGCAACGGCTAAAAAATTAAACTTAGATGAAAAAAACACCGTTATTACGGTTAATAAACATGCAAACACTTCTAGTGCTTCAGTGCCTTTAGCATTAAATGAAGCGGTTATAGACGGCAGAATTAAACGAGGCGAACTCCTGTTGCTAGAAGCATTTGGCGGTGGGTTTACCTGGGGTTCTGCATTAATTAAATTTTAAATGAGTAAATAAAGTATGTCATACGCTTTTGTTTTTCCAGGTCAAGGATCACAATCAGTTGGAATGTTAAATGAGTTAGCAGAGACTAACCCACAAGTAAAAGAAACCTTTAAAGAGGCATCTGATGCTTTGGGTTATGATCTTTGGTCTATTGTTAGTGAAGGGCCAGTTGAAAAGTTAAACCAAACCGATATTACTCAACCAGCTATGTTAACCGCAGGAATTGCAGTATTACGTGTACTGGAGTCTATAAAAACAGTCTCGCCATCTTTTTGTGCCGGTCATTCATTAGGCGAATATACTGCCTTGGTCGCAACCGGTGCAATGACCCTAGCACAAGGTGTTAAATTGGTTGAGCAACGTGGTCGCTTAATGCAAGAAGCCGTACCGCCTGGAGAAGGTGCAATGGCAGCTATTTTAGGGCTTGAAGACCAAAAGATTGTAGATATTTGCGCACAAGTAGATGGTGTGGTGGAAGCGGTTAATTTCAACTCGCCAGGTCAAGTCGTTATTGCCGGGGAAAAGAAAGCTGTGGATGCTTCACTTGCCTTTTTTAGCGAAGCAGGGGCGAAGCGTGTAGTGCCGTTGGCAGTCAGTGTGCCATCTCATTGTTCGTTAATGAAACCTGCCGCAGAAGCCTTAGAGCTTGGACTTAATGCGTTGGAGTTATTGCCAACAAGCGTACCAGTTATTCACAATGCTAGCGTTGAAAGTTACCAAAATCAAGCAGAAATTAAACAAGCCTTAGTTGAACAACTATATAAGCCCGTACAGTGGGTAAAAATTGTAGAGTCAATGAAAGCACAAGGTGTAGAACAGCTCTTTGAAATAGGACCTGGAAAAGTGCTAATGGGACTAAATCGTCGCATTGATAAAAAAATGGGCATGCAACCAATCTATGACACAGCAACGCTTGCGAAAGCACAAGAAAAATTGTAAATTTAACGTTATAATTAACCAATAAATTAACGTAATAAATTAATATCATAAAGGGTATCTGTATGTTAACTGGAAAGATTGCATTTGTAACTGGCGCAAGCCGTGGTATTGGTAAAGCCATTGCACTAGATTTGGCAGCAAACGGTGCAACGGTTATCGGTACAGCAACCTCTCCAGCAGGGGCTGATGCGATTAGTGCTTATTTAAAAGATGCGGGTGCAACAGGGGCAGGTAAATGCTTAAATGTAACTGATGCGGATATGGTTAAATCGGTTCTTGACGAACTAACTGAAGAATTTGGCGTGCCAACCATTTTAGTTAACAATGCAGGCATTACGTGCGATAATCTGCTAATGCGAATGAAAGATGATGAATGGGATGATATTATTCAAACCAATTTAACCTCAGTTTTCCGCATGTCTAAAGCCTGTTTACGTGGCATGATGAAAGCTAAGGGCGGTGCTATTATTAATATCGCATCGGTAGTAGGAGTAATGGGCAATGCTGGACAAACTAATTATGCTGCCTCTAAAGCAGGTATTATCGGTTTTAGTAAATCTTTAGCCCGTGAAATTGGTGGTAAAAATGTAACCGTAAACACCATTGCACCTGGTTTTATTGATACCGATATGACTCGTTCTTTACCAGAAGAGCAACGAGCGGCCTTAACCCAACAAATCCCCTTAAAACGACTAGGTAAGCCAGAAGACATCGCAAAAATGGTTACCTTTTTAGCGGGCGATGGCGG
>CAZZKU010000001.1:18598-26252 GCA_964654635.1 uncultured Piscirickettsiaceae bacterium
TAGGTAAGCCAGAAGACATCGCAAAAATGGTTACCTTTTTAGCGGGCGATGGCGGCACTTACATTACAGGACAAACCCTGAATGTAAATGGCGGTATGTACATGGTATAAAAATAAAGCTTGCTAAAAACTACCTTACAAGCGAAAATACCGAAAATTAAAATTTTAAACTGTAATATTAACAAATCATATCGGAGACATTTCATGAGCAGTATTGAAGAACGCGTTAAAAAAATCGTTGTTGAGCAACTAGGTGTTGAAGAAGATCAAGTAACAGCTGATGCTTCATTCATAGACGACTTAGGTGCAGATTCTCTTGACACCGTTGAGCTAGTAATGGCTTTAGAAGAAGAATTTGATTGTGAAATTCCTGATGAAGAAGCTGAAAAGATTTCTACTCTAAAAATGGCTACTTCTTATGTAGAAGCTAATTTAGACTAAGATAGTAACTTCTATCAAAAAAAAGCCGTTTTTACGGCTTTTTTCATTTCTATCTTAAAGTTTAGGAGCAACCTATGCGTCGTGTTGTTATTACAGGAGTGGGAACCGTTACCCCGCTAGGCAATAATGTTGAGCAAACTTGGCAAGCCATTTTGGCAGGAAAAAGTGGCATTGCCAATTTAACCCGTTTTGATACAGAAGCCTTTGCAGTTAAGTTTGGCGGTGAGATTAAAAATTTTGATGTAACAACGGTTATTTCAGGCAAAGAAGCTAAAAAGATGGATCCTTTTATTCACTATGGTTTAGCGGCAGGAATAGAAGCTTTTTTAGATTCAGGGCTACAAGTAACTGAACAAAATGCAGATATGATTGGCGTTTCTATTGGTTCAGGTATTGGTGGAATTAGCTCAATTGAAAAACAAAATGCGGTTTTAGCTAAGTCAGGACCTCGACGTGTCTCGCCATTTTTTGTGCCGAGTTCAATTATCAATATGGTTTCAGGTAACTTCTCTATTTTGCATGGTTTACGCGGTCCGAATATGGCAATTAGCACCGCCTGTGCAACGGGAACGCATTCTATCGGCGACTCTTTTAGAATGATTCAGATGGGCGATGCCGATGTGATGGTGGCAGGTGGAGCAGAAAATGCAACCACGCCATTAGGTGTAGCAGGCTTTGCGGCAGCAAGAGCACTTTCTATCCGTAATGACGACCCCCAAACCGCCAGTCGTCCTTGGGATAAAGACCGAGATGGTTTTGTACTAAGTGATGGTGCAGGAGTAGTGGTGTTAGAAGAATACGAACACGCTAAAGCTCGTGGAGCAAATATCTACTGTGAAGTAGTCGGTTATGGCATGAGCGGCGATGCTTTTCACATGACCAAGCCAGCTGCCGGCGGAGCAGGTGGCGCACGTTGTATTGCCAATGCCGTTCGTAATGCAAAATTAAATCCTGACCAGGTTGATTATGTAAATGCCCACGGAACTTCTACCCCAGCGGGCGATATTTGTGAAGTCGGGGCAATTAAATCTGTATTTGGCGCTCATGCTTATAATATGACGGTTAGCTCCACTAAATCTATGACCGGACATGCTCTGGGTGCGGCAGGGGCAATGGAAGCGGTATTTGTTGCCAAAGCCATTCAGGAGCAGGTATTGCCGCCAACTATGAACCTAGAAAATCCTGAAGAAGGTTGTGATTTAGATTTTGTAGTCGGTGAAGCACGTCAAACAACGCTGAACTACGCTATTTCAAACTCACTGGGTTTTGGTGGCACTAATACATCATTAGTTTTTGCTAAAATATAGGAGAACCTTTTGGTTTCTTTAGTAGAAGTAAATTGCGGTTATCAGTCTAAAAACTTAACCGTAAAAAGCTTTGAGTTAGCCAATTTAAACCTGCACCAATTACAGCAAGCTAACTTAAAGAAAACTCCTTTTCTATTAGAAAGCGTCGTCCAAGCCACTGGCTTAACCAATATATCTCGATACAGTATCTTATTTGCTTACCCGCAAAAAGAAACCGTTTTAGATGATGCGGTTAATTCAGCTGAATTTATTGACAGCTTTAATCAAGATTTCTTAGCACAAAAGCCAGATTCAAGTTATAGCAATATAGACCTACCATTTAAAGGCGGTTGGTTTTGTTACTTTAGTTATGATTATGCCGAAGTCGTAGAACCCGTTTTACAATTACACAAATCAACCACGCCGCTGGCTATTATTAGCCGAATTCCCTGTGCTTTTGTAGTTGACCATGAAAAAGATTTAATTCATTTAATCGCTGAAAAACAGTTTGATTTTAAGTTAGCAGAAATGCGTTCTATGCTAGAAAATCAATTAAATCCAACTAAAATTGAAAGTATTCAACCTTTAAATATAATGAGTGAAACTCAAGAAGAAGTCGAGTCAAAATATTTAGATGGCATTGCTGAAATTAAAGAATACATTTTGTCTGGAGACATCTTCCAAGTAAATTTATCTCGTGAATGGCAGCTAGAGGTTAGCGATTTAACTAGCACCGATATTTACGCTTCATTAAGAAAACACAACCCAGCACCCTTTGCCGCTAACGTCGTGTTTAAAAACTTTGCCATTATTTCTTCTTCACCAGAAAGGCTAGTAAAATATGCAAGCCAAACGGGTTGGGTAGAAACCCGCCCAATAGCAGGTACTCGTGAAAGAAGTGACTGTTTAGTCGCAGACCAATCTTTGGTTAAGGAGCTAATTTCGCACCCCAAAGAAATTGCCGAACATATTATGTTAATAGATTTAGAGCGAAATGATTTAGGCAGAATTTGCCAACCAGGTAGCGTAGAAGTTAATGAATTAATGAGCGTAGAAACCTACCAACACGTACATCACATTGTTTCTAACGTACGTGGTAAACTAGCAGAACAACATAAAAAATCGCCGTTAGATATTATTCATGCCGTTTTTCCTGGCGGAACAATTACAGGTTGCCCTAAAATACGTTGTATGGAAATAATAGCCGAGCTAGAACAAATGCCAAGAGAAGCTTATACTGGTAGTGTTGGCTATTTTAATTTAGACGGTTCGCTGGACACCAATATTTTAATTAGAACCTTTATGTTAAAAAATAATAAACTATCCTTTCGTGCAGGGGCAGGCATTGTAGCCGATTCCATTGCAAATAAAGAACTGGCAGAAGCCAAACAGAAAGCAAAAGGGTTAATTAATGCTTTACAGGTTTAAAATAAAGCCTAAAAAGCCTAAAATCGCCAGGGGTGGGGCCCTATGAACGATAATAAGCTATCAAATATGCTCTTTAATGGTCAGCAACTAGCTAAAAATGCTGAACAATTGGTGTTTGATAGAGGTTTGCACTATGGCGATGGGTTTTTTAGCACCTTATTGGTTATAAACTCTAAATTGGCCAACTGGCAAGCACATTGGACTAGGCTAAAAGAATCGGCAGCAGCGTTTGATTTTGAACCGTTAGATGAGATGCTTTTAAAAGCCAATCTTAAACAATTAATAGCCAATTTTAAAGTCGATTTTAAAGCCGACTCCACTAGGCTGATGGTTAAAATTATTATCAGCAGAGGGAAAGGTGGCAAAGGCTATCAGCCGCCAAAGCATGGAGAGGGTTTTTCGCCTAATCTATATTGCTTTGTCCGAGAGTTAAATAACCAGCAAAACAACTTTATTAAAGCAGGTATTAGTGAAATTGAATGGGGAATACAACCCTTGCTAGCAGGCATAAAGCACCTAAACCGTTTAGAAAATGTACTTGCCCAACAGGCAATGGAAGAATCATTATTTGATGAGTGTATTATGTTTGATATTAATAAAAGAGCTATTTCAGGTACTCAGTCAAGCCTATATATAGTGCATAATGGCGTGGTTAAAACGCCAATTATTGATACAGCAGGCATTAAAAGCACCAGCGTTAATTTAATTGAAAGTTGCCTGCAAGATAGAAATATACCACTGCTTAAATCAACCCTGTTATTAGCCGATATTGAGCAGGCAGAAGAAATATTTTTTTGTAACGCTATTCGCGGTATCATGCCTGTAAAAATATTTAACGCCAGTAATAAAAAAATCGGCTTTTCATCGCAATTAGCACAAGACTTTAACCAAAAACAGTTAAGCCAATTAGAGACCTTATAAATCATGACCAGACAACAAAACAAACTGTTTTTAATTACTATCTTGTCCTCTGTTATTGTTATTTGGCTTAGTGTAGAAGGCTGGTCGCTCAAACACTTTTTAACCGCACCCATTTCAGACAATGAAGAAATTAGTATTATCACCATTCCCAAAGGAGCGTCCTCTAATAAAATTATTACCATTTTAGAAGAGCATCGTTTAATACGCGAACCCACCTGGTTTAAATTGTTACTTAAATATAAAGGCAAAGAAGGCGACTTAAAAGCAGGAGAAATTTTAATTGACCCACGTTGGACAGTACACCAGTTAATAGACGCATTGGTCGAAGGCAAACAAGTCGCTTACCCTGTCACCATTATTGCAGGGGAAACCTTTGCCCAAACGGTTGCCAAATTAGCCAGTATTGAAAAACTAAAGCAATCCACCCCTTTAGCCGATTTTGAACAACTGAAAAAAGAACTAGGAATTGAAGGTCATTTAGAAGGTATGCTATTGCCAGAAACCTATTTGTTTACCGCCTACACCACCGCAGAAAGCGTGCTAAAAAGAGCTCACCAAGAGCTAGAAAAAGTATTAGCAGAAGCCTGGAAAAATCGTCAGGCAAACCTACCTTTAAAAAGTAAATATGAAGCCTTAATACTAGCCTCTATTGTCGAAAAAGAAACCGGTGTCGCCCATGAACGCCCTATTATTGCAGGCGTGTTTATTAACCGCCTAAGAAAAGGCATGCGTTTACAATCCGACCCCACGGTTATTTACGGCATGGGCGATAAGTTTGATGGCAATATCCGTAAAAAAGATTTACAAACTTACACTCCTTACAACACCTACAGAATAAGCGGTTTGCCACCAACACCAATTAGTTTAGCCAGTAGAGAATCTATTGAAGCGGTATTAAACCCCGCAGACACCACCGCACTATACTTTGTAGCAAAAGGCAATGGAGAGCATGTGTTTTCTAATACTTTAGTTGAACACAATAGAGCGGTACAACAATACCTTAAATTCTTGCGAGAAAGAAAATGAACTCATACCCTGGAAAATTTATCACCCTAGAAGGCACAGAAGGCGCAGGTAAATCAACCAACTTAATTTACATAGAACAATGGTTGTCAGCTAAAGGGATTGAAGTCGTTACCACCCGCGAACCAGGTGGCACAAAAGTGGGCGAAGAAGTTCGGGCTATCTTGTTAAATACCGATAATCAAGCAATGACTGACGATACTGAATTAATGCTCATGTTTGCTGCTAGAAATCAGCATCTACAAGAAAAAATACTGCCCGCCCTTAAAGCAGGAAAATGGGTAATATCAGACCGCTTTACCGATGCCTCTTACGCCTATCAGGGAGCGGCAAGAGGTATTGAATATAAAAGAATTTCAGAACTAGAACAATGGGTGCAACAAGGCTTTCACCCCAACATGACCTTTGTTTTTGACCTAAGTGTTGAAGAAGGCATGAAGCGTGTAAAGGCTCGTGGAGAAGTAACCGATAGGTTTGAAGAAGAAAAGCAAACCTTCTTTGAAAAAGTACGTTCTGCATATATTAATAGAGCGAACCAATCACCCAGTAGATACACCATTTTAGATGCCAGTCAAAAGCTAGAAAATGTACAACAACAAATTGACAAAACATTACTAAAGTTAATCAACACAGCCAGTAATAATTGAAATGAATCCACTTCCTTGGTTAGCAGAACAGTCAACACAATGGTCACAACAACAAAATAGGCTTAGCCACGCTTATTTATTAGCAGGGTCTTCTGGCTTAGGAATAACCGATTTTGCCAAACAAATGGCAAAAGATTTACTTTGTCAGCAGGGCAGTTTTAATGCTTGTCAACAATGTCAACATTGCAACTTATTTGACAAAAAAAAACAGCCAGATTTTTTTCACCTAAGGGTTCAAGACGATAAAAAAGAAATTTCAATCGCACAAGTAAGAGAGCTTATTACAAAATTGTACGCAACCAGTCATCAAGGTGGTTATAAAGTCGCTTTGATAGAAGAAGTCGAAAAACTCAATACTGCTTCCTTTAACTCCCTGCTAAAAACTTTAGAAGAACCAGCCGAACATACGGTACTTATTTTAACCACTCATAAAGTTAATAGATTACCCGCAACCATATTAAGTCGTTGTCGAAAAATAGACTTTATTTGCCCTATGTTACCAGAAGCTATGCAATGGTTAAGCCAGGCATTACCTCAAGCCGATACCCCTTTGTTGAAAAAAAGTTTACGGGTAAACTGGGGAGCACCACTAAAAGCAAAAGACTGGATAGAAAATAAACAATTTGAGCAAGAAGCAGAGTGGCAAGCAGATTTAAAATCGTTAACAGCAAATCAACAAACCGTTTCTCAAGTAGTGGCTAAATGGTTGAAGTTTGCACAGCCTGAAGAAGTATTTAATTACTTTTATTTATGGAGCATTTCTGCCGTAAGGGCTGCTTTGTACCAACAAAAAATAGCCTACAATCCAAACTGGCTATTGTTTCAAAAAATGGTACTACAAGCCCAAGAAGTATGGCGAGGAAATGCCAATAAAGAACTTGTGTTAGAATCGGTCTGTCTAGCTTGGTTAGAACATCAACTGCCAGACTTTGATGTTAATAATAAAAATGAAGAAAATGTATTTAATTTATTAAAAGGGCCTCTAATTCGCGGGTTTAAAGTTTAATTTTTTCAAAAAATAAGACAGTTGTTAAAAGCTATGTTAGAATTTTGAAGTTGTTGAGTCTTCCCAAAAAAATAAGAAAAGAATAAAAAAGGAATAAAAATGAAAAAAATATTAGTAGCAGTCGATGGTTACGCAGCTTCAATGGGCGCGGTTAAGAAAGCAGTTGAATTAGCCAGCCTGTATGATGCCGAACTTATTGCGATTAGAGTAGAAGAAGAAATCGTTCGACATGAATATGAAAAAGAGGAAGAAGGTGTCGTTGCAGGTGATTCTTTGCACAAAATATCTTCCCGACCCCTAGAGCTAATAGCGGAATATGCAAAACAAAAAAATGTCATGGTAACAACCCTAAAAGATTCGGGTTTGATTGCTGGTACTATCTTAAGGCACGCGGATGAATTGAAGGTAGACTTTATTGTTGTCGGCGATTCTGCTCGCAAAGGTTTAGATCGAATTCACTTTGGTAGTGTTGCTACTAGTATAGTTGGTAAATCAAATGTTCCTGTTATTGTTGTTCGAGATGGAATGGTTGATATAGCTGATTTAACCACTTTAGCCAAACAGTTTGTTGGTGAAGAAAAACAAGAACCTGTTATTAAACCAGAATTTAATCAAACAAGATTTAACAAAAATTTTAAACTCTCCTTTTCCTTATTGGCTATCTTTGCCGTATTCTATTTTGGTGCAGCCATGTTAACCACAGCAGAACTTGCACACATTGCTATTTTAGATGTCGGCGGAATACCTTTATCTGTTCTACTGGGTATATTGGTGCTTTTAGTTGGCTTAGGCACAACTAAAACCTATTTGAAAAAATCATCTAGTTAGAATAAGACATAAAAAACCACAAAAAAATTAAAAAAGAGAAATAAATTATGGAAAATCCTATCGCACTGACTGTTG
>CAZZKU010000002.1:0-21075 GCA_964654635.1 uncultured Piscirickettsiaceae bacterium
ACTAGTACTGACATGAAAATCCTTTAATATAGTGCAAAAAATAGTTTATAAAATAGCTTGTAAAATAGTATACTAGATTAATAGTTTTTTTCAATTAAAAAGTTGATTAATTATGTTCTCAATCTATTCCCAAGACGGTCAAAGAGCATTATCTGTCCCACAATTCCAAACAGATATGATGAAGGTTACCAAGCCAAAGTCTTCTCCAGCTTTTGGTGAGTCTGCTCTGGATCAAGAGAATCTGATACAAGGTAGGTCTGGCTCTAACTTATCAAACAATGCCATTGCTCGGTACCAAAATAATGCGGATGCAAACCAAGGTCAGCCAGTAGTGTTTGTGGGTGATATTATGAGTAGGAATGTGGTTTCTATTCAGGCAGATGAACCTATTCACCACGCGTGGGAATTGATGCAGGAAAAAGATATTAATCATATCGTGGTCTTCGATAACAGAGAAGCTTTGGTCGGGGTGATATCAAGTCGTGATATTTTACAAAAAACTATTGTGGCACATGATGGGTCTTTGGAGAAAGTTAATTCTAGAAAAGTCAGAGATTTAATGGACCCCAAGGTAATTGCCACACAAGCTAAAACCGATATTAGAAGAATTGCGATGGTAATGTCGGAATATAAAATTAGCTGTATCTTAATTGAAGGAATGCATGGAAAATTACTGGGGGTGGTTACCTTGTCTGATTTGGTTCGAAGGTTGGCGAAACAACCGCCGATTAGGCTCTATATTTGAATTGAGCGTTTTTTATGGTATTCTTGCTTAAATTATAATAAAAAAGACAACCTAGCCTAATGCAAAAACTTTCTGTTGACCAGCTTTATCGCCACACCCTTATCAATCCTGTAGAGTTCGAACAAAAAATAGTTGATGAAAAGCTTTTTATGAAACGTTTTCATCCCCGTGCTTACCAGTCGCTTAATTTTGGACTCCATTTAAAAAGAAATCAAAACCATTTTTTTATTACAGGAGAACATGGTATTGGGCGAATAGGTATGTGTAAAACATTGCTTCGTGAGGCTGCGTTACGCAAAAAGAAACCAAAAGATGTGGTGTTAGTATCCGATTTTAGTGAAGCTTATAAGACTCAGTATTTATATTTAGAGGGCGGGACAGGGCACTTATTTAAAGTTGCAATAGAAGAGTTTATAAGTCAGATAAAAGAACAACTTCCTATTATTTATGATGGACATGCTTATCAACTAAAAAGTCAGCATCTCGATAATAACTTAGCACAAGGTCAAAAAGAAGCGCTTAAACCCGCTTATGAATTGGCCGATAAATTAGATGTAGATATTGCACAAACAGAAAATAGCTTTCTTATTTCCGCTATTGTCAATGGCGAAAAAATTCGCATGCAAAATTTAGATAAACTTGATAAAACTCTGCAAGAAAAGTTTTTAGATGCCTTTGAACTAGTGGAAGAAAAATTAAACAAAGGTTTAACAAAATTTCCTTTTTTACAGCATGAATACTTGGATGCTGGTAAGAAGTTAAATACCGAGGTGGCAAATGATTATTTAACTCCTTTAATCAAGTCTTTGTTGGTTAAATTTGAAGATTCTGCTGGCATCAATGATTATCTTAAAGCCTTAAAAGATGCGGTTATCAACAAGTTACATTTGTTTTGGGAACAATCTGCCGAGCAGGTAACCAGTGTCTCTCAAGCTGGTGGTGAAAATATAATAAGTGAATCATCTGCCTTGGCTATTTTTAAAGTGAATTTATTGGTCGATCACAAGGAATCTTCTAAAGCCCCTGTTATTTATGAACCTAATGTTTCTATGCCTAAGTTATTTGGTTATACCATTAACTCTGCTAGTGCGAATGCAACCGATACGGTTAGTTTAGCAATGAACCATCAAGCAGGCTTGTTACAAAAAGCTTCTGGTGGTTATTTGATGTTAAATGTAGAGTCTATTTTAAAAGATCCTGAAATATGGAGTAATTTGAAAGCGGCTTTAATGAGCAAAAAATTAACTTTTGAAATTCCCTCTGCCAGCAGTGTTATTCCTTACCATCTTCCCGATTTTCCATTAGATGTTACTTTGGTCATGCTGGGAAGGAAATCTCATTTTTATGCGTTACAAGATATAGACAGTCAGTTTAATCGTTTATTTAAGGTAGAAGTGGTCTTTGAAAGTGAGTTAGAAAGGACATCAGAGAATGAAATGGTTTTAGCTCAACAGTTGGCTTTGGAGACTGAAAATTGGGATCTGCTCCCGACAGAAACCTCGGCTTACGATCGTTTAATTGAATTTGCTGCAAGAATGGCAGAAGCCAATAACCGACTTTATACCAACAAAGCGGCCTTGAGAGATGTTTTATCCGAAGGGCATGCCTACGCACGAGCTAACAACCAGCAGGCAGTGACTAGAAATACCATTGAATCTGTTCTATTGCAAAGGCAGTTTCATACGGGAATGATGGAGGATTATTATCACCAATCCATTGCCGATAAACAGATAAAAATTGATGTTACAGGCAAACACATAGGGCAAATTAATGCTTTAACAGTATTAACCATTGGCAGGCAGTCTTTTGGTCAACCTGTTCGTATTACCGCTCAGGCATCAGCTGGTGATGAAGGTGTGATGGACATAGAGCGAGAAATTGAAATGGCAGGACCTATTCATACCAAGGGCATGCTGATTTTATCGGGTTATTTAAGAAGCTGTTTTATGAAAAACAAGTCTTATGGTTTCTCTGCTTCTTTGGTAATGGAGCAATCTTACGAGGGGATTGATGGAGACAGTGCTTCTAGTGCAGAATTATTAGCTTTAATTTCATCTTTATCAGGAGTCGCTTTATCCCAGCAACTTGCTATTACGGGTTCAATGGATCAGTTTGGTGCTATTCAACCAATAGGCGGGGTAAATGAAAAAATAGAAGGATTTTATCGAGTTTGTAAGGAATTAGGTTTAACGGGTAAACAGGGTGTTGTTATTCCAGAAGCCAATGTACAAAACCTAATGTTAAGTGTTGAAGTACGCAAAGCGGTTGAAGACGGACAGTTTCATATTTATGCAATAGCTCATATTGAACAGGCTTTAGAATTATTTATGCAAGCTCCTGCTGGAAAAATGGATGAAAGAGGTTCGTATCCAGCTGGTTCAGTTTATTTTAAAGTAGTAGAAAGGTTAGAAAAAATGAGCGAGAAGGAAGCCGTCTGCTAAAGTCTAGGGGTTTTGACTCATTAGTTGCGTTTATTTTTACGAGTTTTCCAACGGCTAACTACATTAAAGCGCCAAAATAAATGCAGGCTAAAGTAGCTAGTAATTGCCAAGGTAGATCCTACAAGAAAGCTTCCTGCGAATAAGGGAACCCATAAATCACCTAGTGTATGGGTTAACCAGTGCCAACTCATTTCAAAACTTAGTGATGCATCAGGATTAAAACCTAGTAGGTAAGAGCCTACCCTATAGTTAAAATAAAAAATAGGAGCCATTGTAAAAGGGTTGCTTATCCACACTAAAGCAAGACTTAACGGCAGGTTAGCACGCATCAGTATGGCACAAATAGCTACAGGAATCATTTGAAAAGGCATTGGGATAGCCATCCAAAACAAGCCAATAGAAAATGATTTAGCCGTATTGTGTCTATGTATGTGCCATAAATTGGGGTCACCTAGCCACTGAGATAAAATACCTATACTTTTAATATTCTTTATTTTTTTAGGATTGGGTATGTATTTTTGAATGAGTTTTTTTGCCATGTTTCAATATTTATTCCAACATTTATTCCGACATTTTGTAGCTCTAGTTACTTTAGGAGTTTTGGTTTTTTACCAGCTCCCTGTTTCTTTAACTTCTACTTTTTATAAAATTTTTATTGTGCTTGTCTTAACAGGTGTATCGTTGCTCGTTACCCAAAGCATTATACAAACCTTTAGTAGGCAAAATACAAGATTTTTAAATAAGTCTGTATTGAACTACTCATTAACTTATTTATTGGCTTTTAGTTTGGGTCTTGGTTGGGCTTTTGTTAATAATACAGTTGCGCCGGTTATAAATAATCAAAATTTGAATGTAAACCTATTGGTTCAGGGCAAAATACAGGGTTTACCTAGCTACAAAACCTCTTCTTTTGGAACAGAGATGGTTAAGGTTACTTTGTTAATTAGCCATATTTCAAAGTTAACAGAAGAGTCAGAGATAAATAGTGGCGACAGTCTAAAGCGTGAAGCACTTGTTGAGCTAAGCTGGTATAGCAATAAAAAAGCTAGCTTGCCGAGCTTAAAACCAGGTCAAATTTGGCAATTACCCGTTAAATTAAAGGTTAACCATGGTCTATTAAACCCTGGAGCTTTTGATTACGAACGCTATTTATTTACCCAAGCTATAGCCGCAAAAGGCTATGTTCTTCATCAAGAAAATTTTACCAAGATGATTGAAGATAGTGATGGTGGTTGGCGTTTTAAGTTAAGACAGCAATTAAGCCACTTGTTTAAAAACTCATCATTTAAAGGCTTGTATTTAGCACTGCTTATTGGCGATAAAAGTGAAATAACCACCGCTCAATGGGAAATGTTACAAAAAACAGGCACGATACACTTGATGGCAATTTCGGGCTTGCATGTCGGTATTATTGCCATGATTGCTTTTTTGCTGTTTGGTTTGCTATGGAAATTGTTGATAAGGTTTCCTGTCCGAGCTATAAGCAATCGAGTGCAGTCTATTCCTAAAATAAAATTTTCTCTATTGGGAGTGTTAGTAATTAGTGCTTTGTACTTGGTTATTTCTGGGGCAGCCATTCCTACCCAGCGTGCTTGGATTATGTTGCTGGTGTTTTTAAGTTTCATTTGGTTGGACCGAAAATTTCAACCTTGGTCGGCTTTAAGTTTAGCAGCTCTGCTGGTCATTATTTGGGAACCTATGTCGGTACTAAGCACGGGTTTTTGGTTATCTTTTGGTGCAGTCGTCCTTATTTTTATAGCCTTAGACAATAGTTGGATAAAAAAGCAATCTAACTGGCATAAATTATGGATTATACAGCTGGTTTTAACCTTAGGATTAATGCCCTTCTTGGCTTTTTATTATCAACAAATTCCTATGACCAGTTTATTTGCTAACTTAGTCGCCGTACCATTTGTTAGCTTTTTAGCTTTGCCATTACTGCTAATTACCACTTTTTTCCAATTGCTAAGTAATCTAGTATTTGACGGTAACATTGTTTTAGAATGGTTAGTCGCAACTAATGATTTTTTATGGCAATTGCTATGGAATTTTTTTATAAGCTTACAACAACTTAACCAACTTTTTAGTACGGATTATTGGTTAATAGGCAAAGTTTCTATCTGGCAATTAATCGTTCTTTATGCAAGTTGGTGGCTGATTTTAAAATGGAAAGAACCGTTAAAACGTCCTTGGCTAAATTGGTTGTTGAAATTTTCTTTGGGTCTTATTTCTTTTTGGTTGATTGTGCTATTGGTCGCAAAACATCAAACAAAAGCAATCGAAAAAGGAAATTTTACGCTAACTGTATTTGATGTTGGTCAAGCTCAAGCTTTGGTTGTTGAAACCCAAAATTCTATTTTAATATACGACACGGGTGCAAGGTGGAACGATAGATTAGACGGAGCAAGCATGGCAATTATTCCCTACTTAAAGAGTAAAAAAATTAACAAGTTACACACGCTAATGGTTAGTCATTCTGATTTAGATCATTCAGGTGGTGCAAAGCGTTTGGTTGAATATATTGATATTGAACATTATTTATCAGGACAGCCTGAGAAGTTAAATAAAATAGTTGGTAAAGCTGTTTTTACTGACTGTCACCAACAAAAATGGTCATTAGATGGTGTTGATTTTTCTGTTATTTCAAGCCAACCTAAAACACTTAATAAAACCGTTTCTGATAACGATCATTCTTGTGTGCTAAAAGTTTCAAACCAAAATGGTTCGCTAATCATTATGGGAGACGTATCGGTTAAAGTTGAAAGACAACTATTAGAAACTATTCCTGAACAGTTAAATGCGAATATCTTGATTGCTGGTCATCATGGAAGCAATAGCTCTAGCTCTAAAGATTGGTTAGAAAAGTTAATGCCAAATTATGTGGTTTTTAGTGCGGGTTATCAGAATAGATTTAAATTCCCTAAAGAGCAGGTAGTACAAAGAGTTAAAAAAATAGGAGCTACTCCATTGAATACTGCCTGCTCAGGTGCGATAGCGTTTACAATAACTAAAGACGAAGTGATTTTAAATAGTCAGTATAGGCTTGAAAATAAAAAGCTATACCATAATCAGTGTGTGGGGTTAAAACAATGAGTTGGCCAACATTTTGGACAAAAAAACGCAGTTGGCAGAGTTTTTTACTAAAACCTCTGTCCTCTTTGGTGTGTTTTATTGCCGACAGAAGATATACAAAATTCATAAAATCTAAGCCTGTTTTTGTTGCAGACACAAAAATAATAGTGGTCGGTAATATCGTGGTAGGAGGCTCTGGAAAAACACCTTTTATTTTATGGTTAGGCAAGGTTTTAAAAAAAGAAGGTTTAACTTTTGGTATTGTTAGCCGAGGCTATGGCGGAAAAAATAAACAGGGAGCTGTTTTAGTCACTGAAAACTCTAACCCCAATGAAGTAGGGGACGAGCCAGTATTATTAGCCAAGAAATTACAATGTTTAGTCGCCGTTTCCACTAAAAGGCAACAAGCGGTTCAATTATTAAATCAATATTGTAAAGAAGGCGAAAAGTTAGATGTCATTATTGCAGATGATGGCTTACAACATTACGAAATGCCTAGAGATATTGAGGTAATTATATTTGATGGAAAAAGAGGCTTGGGCAATAATCAATGCTTGCCAGCAGGTCCTCTTAGAGAGTCCGTTAAACGACTGGTTTCTGCTAAATACATCGTCTCAAATGGACCTTGTGAAGACAGCAGGATTGATGATATTTCCATTGTGAAATTAACCACCATGACCTTAAAACCAAGCTGCTACCGCCAAGTGAAGGCACCAGAAAACAGTTTACCTCTTAATGCTTTTGAAGGAAAATCATGTTATGCCATAGCAGGCATCGGCAATCCAAGTAGGTTCTTTTCTAGCTTAGATTTATTGGGGGTGAAAACAGAAGTAAAGCCTTTTGCGGATCATAAAGCTTATCAAGAAAAAGATTTTAATTGGAAACAAGATGGCAAACCTTTACTTATGACTGAGAAAGATGCGGTAAAATGTACCCAGTTTGCTCAAGACGATTGGTGGTACTTAGAAATAGTACCTAGCTGTTCAAATGAATTAGCAAGTAAATTGGTTGCTGAGCTAAAACGAGCTAGAAAACTTTTTTAAAGGAGTGTAACTAATTATTATGGATCCAAAACTACTTGCAATTCTTGTCTGCCCAATAACTAAAACTAAATTGGTGTATGACAAAAAACAACAAGCCTTGATTTCTACCGCTGCCAAATTAGCCTTCCCAGTGCGTGATGGAATTCCTATTATGCTTGAAAATGAAGCCCATAAAATGAGTGCTGAAGAAGTTGAAATGTATAGTAAGAAAAAGTCTTAATTAATGTCTTTTATCGTCATTATTCCTGCCCGTTTTGACTCTAGCCGCTTACCTGGTAAACCGTTAAAAGAATTGGTTGCTGGTAAAACCATGATTCAATTTACTTGGGAACAGGTTAAAAAATCATCAGCTAGCAGGATTGTTATTGCAACAGAGAATAAAAAAGTTCAAGCTGTTTGTGAAGGCTTTGGTGCAGAAGTTTGCATGACCCATGATAAACACCAATCTGGAACAGAACGAATTTCAGAAGTGATAGCAAAGCTAGATTTAGCGGATGATACAATCATCGTTAATGTTCAAGGTGACGAACCCTTATTGCCACCAAAGCTTATTCATCAAGTAGCAAGCGGTTTAGAAAATAACAAGCAGATTAATATGGCAACCTTATGTGAGCCTATTGATGATATCAAAACCGTGTTTGATCCGAATGCGGTTAAGGTAGTAAGAGACCAATTAAACTTTGCACTAAATTTCACTAGAGCACCTATGCCCTGGTCGAGAGATAGTTTTGCTAATGCAACACCTTCCTTGCCAACTAATTGGGAATATAAACGCCATATAGGGCTTTATGCTTACCGAGCAGGTTTTGTAAAACGCTATGTTAACTGGCCAGAATGCCAATTAGAACAGGTAGAAAAACTAGAACAATTAAGAGTGCTTTGGCATGGCGAGAAAGTTTTAGTATTAGATGCTTTAATGGACGCTGGAACGGGCGTGGATACCGAGCAAGATTTGGCTTTGGTTAAAGAGCATTTTTCAAAATTAGCTAGAGATTCTGATGGGTAAATTATTAAATTTATTAACCATAGCGGCTATATTATATTTTGCCTATTGGATGATTAAAAGGCGTATTCGCCATCGCAAAATGGAACAACAAGGCTATAAGATTGAAGAAGAAGGAATTCGCCCGATTACTGTATTTAGTTTTGTCATGGTAGGCATGTATGCTTTGTACATGCTATACTTTTTTATAGCTGATGACCCTAGTTATTAAGCTTAAGTGTCTCCTTAATTTAAACCGCCTAAAAGCCTAAAATCGCCAGGGGTGGGTACTTTTAAGTGTCTCCTTAAAAATGGAAGTAGTATATTAAATGTCTTATTCAGAAGAATTGATTCAAAAAGCAGCTAAAATTAAGTTACTTATTTTAGATATTGATGGCGTTTTGTCAGACAATAAACTGTATTACGGCGACAATGGTATAGAGTATAAAAGTTTTTTTACTCGTGACGGTCATGGCATGGTCATGTTGCAACAAAGTGGCATAGAAATAGCCATTATTACTGGGCGAAAATCTCCGCTAATTGATAGGCGGATGAAAGACCTTAAAGTAAAGCATGTTTATCAGGGAAAGTCAGATAAACTGCCAACTTTTCTTGAATTAATTAAGAAATTAGGACTAAATCTTGATGAAATTGCCTATATGGGTGATGATATTTTGGATTTACCGATTTTAACTAGAGTGGGTTTAGCTGCTTGTCCTAAAGATGCTGATCCAGAGGTCATTAAACGTACTCCATTGGTATCTAACTATGCAGGTGGTCAAGGTTGCGTGCGTGAAATTTGTGAATTGATTTTAAAATCACAGGATTTATGGCAAAAGCAAATAGATTTTTATCTTAGAGAAAAGATATAGGCCACCTTGCATGAAAAGAAGACTGCCTATGGTACTGGTTTTTTTATTTAGTGCCATATTTTTAGTTATAAATTCGTTTCAAAGTTTTCAGCCAAGTTCTGATTTACCAAGTATTGAAAGTATTAAATTAGATTATAGTTGGCAAATTATTAATTCAACTACTTGGCAGTTACATAAGGAAGCTAAAGACGATTTAAAACACACCAAACAAATTATTGCCAGTGCCGATAAAATACAGTACCAAAATGACAGTAAAGTTAGTGACTTAACCGCCCCTTTTATTATTCAACAAGAAGTTGATAGGGTTGTTTTTATCACCAGTCAGACAGGGCGAAGCGAACAAGAGAATATAGTTTCTTTGTTTGGTGGGGTGGTTATCGAGTCAGTAGATTTGTCTGCTAATGCAGTTAAAACATTGACTAGCGAGAGTGTTGTTTATAATAATTTATTACAAACCCTTAGCAGTAACCAGCGAACAACGGTACAACAACCCGGTCTAACTATTTCTGGCGACACTATGAAGTTTGATATAGGGCAAGAAAAACACCATTTTAAGGGCAACGTCGTTACTCATTACACCCCAATAGAGAGAGAAATAGATTGAAGATTTTATTACTGCCCGTTTTTATTTTATTACTTGTAAACACACATTTGTATGCACAAGAAGCTCCTGCTTTGCCAATAGAAATTAATGCAGATTCCCTGGTGTCAGAAGATAAAAAAGGGAGGAGTGTTTACCAAGGAAGTGTCGTTATTACTCAAGGAGAGACTGAAATAAAGGGCGATAAATTAACGGTATTACACCCAGAAAGAACCGTCCATTCAGCTATTATCATAGGAACTCCTGCTAGGTTTAAACAGTTTAATGAAGTCGAAAAAAGTTGGACAAAAGGGCGTGCTAAAAAAATTACTTATAATGTAAAGAAACAAACCGTACTGTTTGAAGGAGATGCTTTTATTGAGCAAGAAGGGAAAAGCTCTATCTCTAGCCCCTCTATTTTGTACAACTCGGCAGATAAAACTTTAAAAGCCAGTGGAAATGAAGAAAGTAAGCAAAGAGTTAAAGTTATTTTTTCTACTGAACCAAATGAAGAGAAGCAATAAAAAATGGCCCACTTTTATGCAAGAGGAATCGCTAAAAATTATAACCGACGTGTTGTAGTTACCTCGGTTGACTTAGATGTAAAAAGTGCTGAAGTGGTCGGTTTATTAGGACCAAATGGAGCAGGAAAAACAACCACTTTTTATATGATGATGGGGCTAGTTAAGAATGATTCAGGAAAAATTTACTTAGATGATAAAGAAATTAGCGACCTATCTATTGATCAACGAGCCTCTTTAGGGCTAGGCTACTTGCCGCAAGAAGCGTCCGTGTTTAGAAAGTTAACGGTCGAACAGAATATTATGGCAATTTTAGAGATGAGACCATCGCTCACTAAGAAAGAACAGAAAAATAAATACCAAAATTTAATAGATGATTTACAAATTGGTCATATTACTACCCAACTTGGTCAAGCTCTTTCAGGTGGTGAGCGAAGGCGAGTTGAAATAGCCAGAGCTTTAGCAATGGAACCTAGTTTTATTTTACTAGATGAGCCTTTTGCGGGGGTTGACCCCATCTCCGTAAAGGATATTCAAAGTATCATTATCCATTTAAAAGAAAAAGGGATAGGGGTGTTAATTACTGACCATAATGTACGTGAAATTTTAGGAGTTTGTGATAGATCTTATATCCTACACGCAGGAACAATTTTGGCAAAAGGAACGCCAAGTGAGATATTGGCCGATGAAAACGTAAAAAAAGTGTACCTAGGAGAAGACTTTAAATAAAAGGGTTTCATTTTTGTTCACTTTGTTTCAAGTTTATTTAGTGGTGAGATTTGCGTACTTTGTGCTATACTGAAATCATAAAATATGAGTATAAAGAAGCAAAACTTAGTTTTTCATGCAAGGATTACAAGTTGCTTTAATGCATTTTTTCCTCTTATTTTATTGTTTATTTCATGTCAAAGGAGCAACTCTATGCAAATTAATATCACTGGTCATCACGTAGAAATAACAGACTCATTGAAAGATTATGTTACTGAAAAAATGAAAAAACTAACTCGTCATTTCGACCACGTTACTATCGTAAACACTATCTTATCAGTAGAAAAGAAAAATCAAAAAGCAGAAGCAACCGTCCATGTTTCAGGTAAGGACTTGTTTGCCGAGCATACTACAGAAGATATGTATGCTTCAATAGATGGGTTGATAGATAAGCTAGACCGTCAAATAATTAAGCACAAAGAAAAAATTGGCAGTCATAACCGCAAATCTGGTGGCATAAAAAACATGGTTGTAGAAGAAGTTTCAGAAGCATAAAAGCCCTGTCTCTTCATAAATTAGGGGTTTTTAGCCCCTTTTTAATGTCTAAAAAACATAAGGTATTTAAGCATGTCCAGTAAAAACAAACCCCTGGATAACTCAACACTTAGTCAAAAACTTTTAAGTGCTTTATATGAGCAAGATATGCCCTTTGTTGAAAAAACACTAGCCAGTTTAGTCCCTGAAGATATAGCCGAGATATTAGAAACAACGCCTCCAAAAGAAAGAAATATGCTCTGGCTATTAGTTAGCAGAGAGATGCAAGGAGAGGTGTTAGTTCATACTAATGATGAAGTTAAGGCTTCTTTGCTAGAGTTGTTAGATGAAAAAGAACTGCTTGAAATTACAGAAGATTTAGCTACTGATGATATTACCGATATTCTTCAAGGTTTACCAGAGGATGAAAAAAGTAAGGTATTAGAACGCCTAAAAACAGAAGATAGAATAGCGGTTGAAACAGCTTTAAGTTACCCAGAAGATACTGCTGGTGGCTTGATGAGTACGGATATTATTACCATTCGTTCAGATGTTTCTCTTGAAGTTGTTTTAAGATTGTTAAGAAAAATTGGAAAAATTCCAGATACTACTATAGATTTAATTGTGCGTGACAGGGAAGGTAAGTACCAAGGCGTTTTAGCAATAAATGATTTAATTACCAATCCTGAAAATACGCTAGTTAAAGATTTAATTAGAAAAAAACCAGCCATACAAGCCTTGTTAGACCATAAAGAAGTAGCCCATTTATTTGAAAAAAACGACCTTATTTCTTTAGTGGTGGTTGATGAAAACAACTTTATTTTAGGGCGTATAACAATTGATGATGTTGTTGACACCATTCGAGAGGAAGCCGACAAAACACAAATGGCTGTTGCAGGTTTAAATGATGAAGATGATTTGTTTGCATCACCCTTAAAATCAACTAAACGTCGTTCTTTTTGGTTAGGGATTAATTTATTAACCGCTATTTTTGCATCGATCATTATTGGAATTTTTGAAGCCTCAATTCAACAAATTGTTGCTTTGGCTGTACTAATGCCTATTGTAGCCAGCATGGGTGGAATTGCCGGAACGCAAACTGCCACTATTGTTATTCGAGCCTTAGCAACGGGTAAGCTCGGCTACCATAACAGTCGCCACTTGTTTTTTAAAGAAGCTGGAGTTGGCTTGTTAAATGGAACTTTATGGTCGCTAGTTACTGGTTTTACTGCTGCTTGGTGGTTTGACAACTATACATTAGGCATGATTTTTGGAGCAGCGATGTTGATTAATTTAACCATAGCCGCTCTAGCAGGTGCTTTAATTCCGCTGTTTTTAAACAAAATAAAAATAGACCCCGCACTCGCTTCAGGTCTTATGCTGACGACGGTAACGGATTCGATTGGTTTTTTTGTATTTCTAGGGCTGGCAACAGTTATATTGTTGTAGCCAGTTTTTACTGCAAAACTTACCGTAAACTAATGCAATCCCATTTTTTTTCTTGAGCAATCTTTAATAAAGTTTCATCGCCATCCACTACAACAGGATGGCTAACAATATTTAATAATGGCAAATCATTGTGAGAGTCCGAATAAAAATAACTACCATCAAGGCTTTCTTGGTTTTCTGTTAGCCATTTATTTAGTCGAGTAACCTTGCCTTCTTGAAAAGTTGGCGTGCCTGAAACTTCTCCGGTATATCGGTTATCTATTATTTCTCCTTCAGTTCCTAACAGATCTTCAATGCCATAAATCAAGCCAATAGGGCGGGTTACAAAAGTATTGGTAGCGGTAATAATAATAACCCTATCCCCATTTTGTTGGTGTTTTTTTACTAGCTCAAGAGCTTTAGGCAAAATAATAGGCTTAATAAGTTGTTCCATAAATTGATTGTGCCAATCATTTAGCGTTTCCATCGTTTGCAAACTAAGCGGAGTAAGGGCAAAGCGTTGATAAGCAACAATATCTAAAGTCCCCGCTTTATAATCTTCATAAAATTGTTCGTTAGTTTTTGCAAATTGTGCAGAATTAACATAATTATTTTTTACTAAAAATTCGCCCCATAAATAATCACTATCTCCTGCTATTAAAGTATTGTCTAGGTCAAAAATTGCTAAAGCCATAGGAGTTTCCTTAAAAAATAATTTTATTAGGGTTATTTTAATCCAAAAAAACTGCCATAATAAGACTAATAAAATTTTAACAGGGAATTACCCAGTGATTGATTCAGAGGGATACCGTCATAATGTCGGGATTATTATTGTCAACAAAAAGGGCAGTTTATTTTGGGCTAAACGAATAAACCAAGATGTATGGCAGTTTCCGCAGGGTGGAGTGCGAGAAAATGAAACCCCACAACAAGCGGTTTTTCGTGAGCTAAAAGAAGAAGTCGGCTTAAACCCTTCTGATGTTAGAATATTGGGAAAAACCGAAGATTGGTTAACTTATGACCTTCCTAAGCACCTGGTTAGGCATCACAGTCAACCTTTGTGTATTGGGCAAAAACAAATCTGGTTTTTATTGGGTTTAGAGTCTTGTGAATCTTGTATTAAGCTAAATGAGCATCATCGACCAGAATTTGAAAGTTGGGAATGGGTTGAATACTGGAGTCCAGTACAAAATGTAGTGGATTTTAAGCAAGCGGTTTACCACCAAGCCTTAACCGAACTTAAAGTTTACTTAGATACGTTTTGGCATTCCTAAAACCCAAGTCCCTAAAAAATGTTATCATTCCAGCGTTTAAAAAAACACCAAATATATGAGGAAGTAAAATTATGAGCGACAAGTTCATCGATAAAGATCCACAAGAAACCCAAGAGTGGATGGATGCTTTAGAAGCCGTTGTAGCATTTGAAGGCAGCGATAAAGCACAGTATCTAATTGAAACGCTTATTGAAAAAGCTCGTAAGCATGGTGTTGATATCCCTTATTCCGCTAATACACCTTATTTAAATACCATTGAGCTTAAAGACCAAGAAAAATATCCTGGTGATTTAGGTATAGAAAGAAAGATACGTGCCTTATTGCGTTGGAATGCGATGGCAATTGTTTCAAGAGCCAATAAAACAACCAGCGTAGGTGGGCATATAGCCTCCTATGCATCAAGTTGTACCATGTATGAAGTCGGTATGAACCACTTTTTTAAAGGGCCAAAACACAAGCTTGGTGCCGACATGATTTTCTTTCAAGGACATACCGCTCCTGGAATGTACGCTCGTTCATACATGGAAGGGCGTTTTAATAAAGAACAGCTACAAAACTATCGTCAAGAAGTATCTGGTAATGGTTTATCTTCATACCCTCACCCTTGGCTAATGAAAGATTATTGGCAGTTCCCAACGGTCTCAATGGGATTAGGACCTTTAATGGCAATTTACCAAGCCCGTTTTATGAAATATATGCACGCACGCAAGCTAGCAACCACCGAAGGGCGTAAAGTTTGGGCGTTCTTAGGTGATGGCGAAATGGATGAGCCAGAATCTCGTGGAGCGTTACAACTAGCCAAACGAGAAAAACTAGACAATCTAGTATTTGTTATTAACTGTAACCTACAGCGTTTAGATGGCCCAGTTCGTGGGAATGATAAAATTATCCAAGAACTAGAAGGCGTATTCCGTGGAGCTGGTTGGAATGTTATTAAAGTTATTTGGGGTTCAGGTTGGGATAAAATTATCCAAAAAGACACCTCTGGTAAGCTTCTACAGCGTATGGAAGAAGTGGTTGATGGCGAATACCAAGCCTACAAAGCCAAAGATGGTGCATTTGTGCGTGAACATTTTTTCGGTAAATATCCAGAAACAGCTGCTCTAGTTGCAGACATGACAGATAAAGAGATTTTTGCCCTAACCCGTGGTGGTCATTCACCGAGTAAAATCTATAACGCTTACAAAAAAGCATCAGAAGCCAAAGGAAAGCCAACTCTTATCCTAGCCAAAACCGTAAAAGGTTACGGCATGGGTCCTTATGGCGAATCGGCTAACAATGCTCACCAACAGAAAAAACTAGATAATGATGGCTTAAAATATTTCCGTGACCGTTTTTCTGTACCCATAACCGATGCTGAATTAGAAAAAGATATTCCATTCTATCGTCCAGATGAAGATTCTGACATTATGCAATATATGCGTGCTCGTCGTGAAGAGCTGGGTGGCGAATTACCCGCACGTTTTGACAACGCAGAAACATTACCCGTACCTGATTTATCAACCTTTAAAATGTTGACAGATGGTACAGGTAAGCGTGAAATGTCAACCACCATGGCTTTTGTACGAATTATTTCAATTTTATTGCGTGATAAAGTGCTCGGTCCACGTGTTGTGCCAATTATTCCTGATGAAGCTCGAACATTTGGTATGGAAGGCTTATTTCGTCAAATAGGTATTTACGACCCTGCTGGACAACTATATGAACCAGTCGATTCAGACCAATTAATGTGGTACAAAGAATCTTCAAAAGGGCAGGTTTTTGAAGAAGGAATCAACGAAGCGGGAGCGATGGCGAACTGGATAGCAGCCTCAACAGCTTATGCCAACTATGGCGTTAGCATGATTCCTTTCTATATTTATTATTCAATGTTTGGTTTCCAAAGAATTGGTGATTTGGCTTGGGCAGCAGGAGATTCTCGTGCCAGAGGTTTCCTTTTAGGTGCAACCGCAGGTAGAACCACCCTTGAAGGGGAAGGTTTACAACACCAAGATGGACACAACCTAATTCAATTTGATCATGTGCCTAATTGCATGTCTTATGACCCTACTTTTGCTTATGAAATGGCAGTTATTATTCGTGATGGTATCAAACGAATGATGAACGAAAAAGAAGATGTTTTTTACTACATTACCTCAATGAATGAAAACTACACTCATCCAGCCATGCCAGAAGGGTCGGAAGAAGGTATCTTAAAAGGTATCTATAAATTCAAAGACTCTACCGCTAAGCATCAAAACAAAGTCCAGCTAATGGGGTCAGGTACAATATTTACCGAAGTTATTCAAGCCGCTGAAATGCTAGAAAAAGACTGGAACGTTGCCGCCGACCTTTGGGCAGTCCCTAGTTTTAACCTATTACGCCGTGACGGAGCAGAAACCACTCGTTGGAATGGTTTACACCCAACAAAAACAGCCAAAGTTCCTTATGTAACCCAAGTGTTATCGGGTGCAGAAGGACCTTTTGTGGTAGCAACCGATTATATGCGTGATTACCCAGAACGCATTCGCCAGTACGTTCCTGGCGAATATTTTGTATTAGGAACCGATGGCTTTGGACGTTCTGATACTCGTGAACAATTAAGAAGATTCTTTGAAGTCGATAAAGAACATGTTGTGGTCGAAGCTCTAAGATCTTTAGTCGCCGTAGGAAAACTAGATGCCAAAGTTGTGCTAGAAGCAATGAAAAAATACAATATGGATGCTGAAAAAGCGTATCCACTTCATCTATAGAAAAGGAATTTAAAATAATGGCAATTCAAAAAATTCACATTCCTGATATAGGGGATTTCGATTCAGTAGAAGTAATTGAAATTCTTGTTTCAGAAGGCGATAGCGTTGAAGTTGATGATTCTTTAGTCACCTTAGAGTCAGACAAAGCAACTATGGAAATTCCCGCTCCTTTTTCGGGAGTGGTTAAGTCTATTCAGTTTGCAGTAGGAGATTCGGTTGCCGAAGGCGACTATATTTTAGACATTGAAATAGGCGAAGATGTTGCCAGTGTTAGCAAGCCAGTAGCAGAAAAAGAACCTGTTGTGGCAGAGCCAGTTTCTGCTCCAGCTTCAACACCTGTTGAACCAGTTAAAGATGCCGCAAGCAACGTCGTTAGCACACAGCCTGTAAATAAACAAACAATGGGGCAACTTAGCCACGCATCACCTTCTGCTCGTTCATTTGCACGAAAATTAGGCGTAGATCTTAGCTTAGTAAATGGTTCAGGGCCAAAAGGTCGGGTGAAGACTAGCGATATTGAAGCACTGGTTAAATCAGTTATGCAAGGTGGTGCTAATACCAATTCAACGGGTGCAGGTATTCCTAGCGTTCCAGTTATTGACTTTAGTAAGTTTGGTGAAACCACTGAGGTTGCACTAGGTAAAATTAAAAAGATTTCAGGCAAATTCTTGCATACAAGCTGGTTAAATGTACCGCATGTTACCCAGTTTGATGAGTGCGACATTACCGAAATGGATAAGTTCCGTAAAGAAATGAAAGCAACCGCTGAAAAAGAAGGGGTTAAATTAACCCCCATTGTTTTCGTAATGAAAGCAGTAGTTAAAGCATTGCAGGACTTCCCTAACATGAATGCCTCCTTGTCTGCTGATGGACAATCTATTATTCAAAAGAACTATTACAATATCGGTATCGCAGTCGACACCCCTAAAGGTCTGGTTGTGCCAGTGGTTAAAGATGTTGATAAAAAAGGAATTTATGAGTTATCGCGTGACCTAATGGCAATTTCTGCCAAAGCACGTGATGGTAAATTATCTCCTGCTGATATGTCAGGTGGAAGCTTTACTATTTCTAGCTTAGGCGGTATTGGTGGCACACAATTTACCCCCATCGTTAACGCACCAGAAGTAGGTATAATGGGGCTTTCAAAAGCCAAAATGCAACCCGTGTGGAATGGGTCAGAATTTGTACCTAAACTGATAATGCCATTTAGTGTCTCCTATGACCATAGAGCTATTGATGGAGCAGAAGGGGTAAGATTTACCACCACCGTAGGTAAGTATTTAGCTGATTTACGTCAGTTAATACTGTAGACAGGAGACAATAATGCCCAATAATATAGTAGATTTAGTTGTGCCAGATATTGGCGATTTTGCCGAAGTGGAAGTCATTGAAGTGCTTGCCTCGGCAGGAGAAGAAGTTTGTCAAGATGATTCTTTACTGACGTTAGAATCCGACAAGGCGACCATGGAAATCCCCTCGCCTTTTACAGGGAAAATAATTAAAATTTCAGCAGAAGTTGGCGATAAAGTAGCAGTAGGTTCAATTCTTGGTCAAATTGAAATAACTTCGGCTACGGCTATGGCTGAGCCTACTTCTGTAAAAGAAGCACCTAAAGAAGCGAGCAAAAAACCGATTGAAACTTCTGTCCCTAGCCAGCCTGTAAATTTACCTGATGCCGATATTCAGTGTGAAGTATTAGTATTTGGTTCAGGACCAGGTGGCTATACCTCTGCTTTTCGTGCCGCAGATTTAGGTAAAAAAGTAGTCATGATTGAGCGACACGCCAGTATTGGTGGGGTTTGTTTAAATGTAGGTTGCATTCCATCTAAAGCCTTATTACATATGTCGGTGGTCTTAAACGAAACTAAAGAAATGAGCAGTCACGGCATTACTTTTGGCGAGCCAGTTATTGATATTGATAAAATCCGTCAATTTAAAGATGGCGTTATTAATAAACTAACTGGTGGTTTATCTGGTTTAGCCAAAGCTAGAAAGGTTGAAGTTGTGCATGGAGAAGGGCGTTTTAGTTCACCGAATACCGTAACCGTTACCCAGGCAGATGGCACAACAAAAAGTATAGCGTTTGAAAATGCAGTTATCGCCGCTGGTTCACGTGTGGTTAAACTACCGTTTATTCCGTATGAAGACCCACGGGTAATGGACTCTACCGATGCTTTAGAACTTACAGATATTCCTGCTAGAATGCTAGTAATTGGGGGCGGAATTATTGGGCTAGAAATGGCACAAGTTTATAATTCTTTTGGTTCTAAAATAACCGTTGTAGAACTGGGTGATACTATTATTCCAGGTGCTGACAAAGACATCACTAAACCACTATTACGTAAAATCAAAAAACAATATGAAAATATCTACTTAAAATCTAAAGTTACCAATGTCGAAGCTACCGATGCGGGCTTAGTGGTAACTTTTGAAGGCAAAGGCTGCCCAGAAACCGACACCTTTGACAAGGTATTGGTTGCAGTAGGTCGCTCTGCCAATGGTAAGTTAATTGATGCAGACAAAGCAGGCGTAGCGGTAAATGATTTGGGCTTTATTGAAGTAGATGAACGTCAAAAAACCAATGTTCCACACATTTTTGCCATCGGCGATATTGTTGGTCAACCAATGTTGGCACATAAGGCAGTGCATGAAGGAAAGGTTGCCGCAGAAGTCATCAATGGCATGCCAAGTGCCTTCACCCCAATGAGCATTCCATCAGTTGCCTATACCGACCCAGAAGTAGCATGGGCAGGCAAAACCGAAGAAGAGCTAAAAGCAGAAGGTATAGAATACGAAAAAGGAGCTTTCCCTTGGGCAGCATCTGGACGTAGTTTAAGCTTAGGGCGTGATGAAGGGCTAACCAAAGCCATGTTCTGTGCAAAAACGCATCGTTTATTAGGTTGTGGTATAGTCGGACCTAACGCAGGTGAGCTAATTGCCGAAGCCATGCTAGCAATTGAAATGGGAGCAGACATGCAAGATATTGGTCTAACCATTCACCCGCACCCAACCTTATCAGAAACGTTATGTTTTGCTGCAGAAATGGCAGAAGGAACAATAACTGATTTAATGCCCCCTAAGAAAAATAAGAAGAAATAACTAGCTTATGTATTTAGATTCCTTTTTTAAAACAGAAAACAACATTATCTTGATTAGCCCAGAGCAAGCCAGTAAATTTGCTAAAGAAGTCGCTGACGACTTTAACCCTTTACACAATAGTGATCATAAACGGTTTTGTGTACCAGGTGATTTATTGTTCGCTATTTCACTGGCAAAATATGGTTTATCGCAAAAAATGCAATTTAACTATACAGGCATGGTCGGAAAAAATGCACAGTTAATTTTTCCAAATAAATTTGAAAACACTTTTGAACTGATTGATAGTAATAACAAAGCATACCTAAACGCAACAGAAAGTGGCGATAAAACCACAGATTTGTCGGTTATAGAAGCCTTCACCAAAGCTTATGTGGCTTTTTCAGGGCATTGTTTCCCGCATGTTCTAGTGCCTTCTATGCGTGAAAAGGGTGTGATGATAAATCCAGCACGCCCTTTGGTTATTTATGAAAGCATGGCATTTGAATTTAATTCAATTGATATCAAACATCCTTCTTTAAAACCTGCGGGAGCAAATCTTGAAGTAGATGGAAAACGAGGTAAAATTATTATTAATTTTGACTTGTTTGATGCTGAAAACTTAGTCGGAAAGGGGCATAAAACCATGCTGCTTAGTGGTTTAAGAGAGTTTGATGAAGAAACAATTCAATCTTTAATTAAGCAGTACGAATCATCAAAAACAGACTATAAATCAATATAAAAACAACCCTCTAAACCATTTGTAGGGGGCCACCCCTGGCGGTTTTAGCCCTTTTGGGCATTTAAAAAGCTTTAAACCTTTATCTAGGAATAATCTTGGCAATAAAACCAACAATCTATAAATTTAAAATATCTGTTGCCGACATGAACAGAAATTTTTTTGATGAAATAAATCTAACTGTTGCTAGGCATGCTTATGAAAATGCAGAACGTTTAATGGCAAGGCTATTAGCCTACTGCTTAAATGCAGATGAAGAGTTTCTAGTATTTACCAAAGGTTTAGATGAATCTGATGAAGCCGCAATTTGGGCAAAAAGTTTAGATGAT
>CAZZKU010000003.1:0-21001 GCA_964654635.1 uncultured Piscirickettsiaceae bacterium
AAATTTAAGACGCTTAAAACGCTTAAGAAAAGAAGCCAGAAAAGAGGCTAGAAAATCCGCCGTTACCAGTTAAAACGTTAATTTAAAGCCTTTCTCTACATGAAAAGGGTAATATTTTCAAATTGAGACATGGGCAATTATTTTTTAACGCTATTTAACATCGCTAGAGGGTTCTTCAATAGTTTGTTTTATTTTTATATGCAAAGCCGCTTTTGCCATTAAATGGGCACTAACGGGTGCGGTTATAAACAAGAACAAGGTAACCAAAATTTCATGCAAGCTCGTCCCTTCGGTATTAAAGCTAAAGTATAAGACTGATGCAATTAATATTGCCCCTACCCCTAGTGTGGTAGCTTTAGTTGGCCCATGTAAACGCATGTAAAAATCAGGTAATTTATATAGCCCAATAGAACCGACTAGGCTAAAAAAAGCACCTACTATAATTAAGATAACCAGAATCCACTCAAGCATTTTTCTGTCCTATTGTTAAATAATTATCTTTTCTCATTCCATTATATCTCCACGTAACAAGTATTTACTTAACGCAATGGTACCAACAAAACCCATAACAGCAATTAATAAAGCCGCTTCAAAGTATAAGGCACTTTTTAAGTGCAAGCCTAACAACACAACTAGGGCAATCGCATTAATATACAAGGTATCTAAGGCTAATATTCTATCTGGTAAATCAGGTCCTTTTATGAGTCTAATAAAACTTAAAAGCACCGAGATGCTTAACATTCCAAAGGCAATATAAATAGCAATTTCTAACATGATGTAAATACCTTTATTAGGGGAGCTTCATAACGTGTTTTTATGTCGTTAATGGTGGCAGGAATATCATCTACATCTAAAGCATGTACTAGTAAACGTGTACCATCTTTACTTAAATCACAAGAAACAGTTCCTGGAGTTAAAGAAATTGTATTGGCTAAAAAACTAATTCCTAAAGGCGTTTTAATATCTAAATCAATCCAAAAGAATGCTGGCTTTAAATTAGAGTTATTGCCTAAAATTAATTTTGCAACCACTAGATTAGAAATAACGATATCCCATAAAACAACCACTAAAAACTTTATTAAAGTAATAGGTGATTTTATGTGTACTTTTTCAGGCCAAAAACCAGAGCTTAAAAGAGGAATGGCAATGGCTAAAAACCCTCCTAACACCATATGCCCTGCCGCTATCGTATTATTAAGTAATAACCAAATAATCCATAGAGTTAAGCTTAATATAGGGTGAGGCAATATTTTTTTCATGATTTTAGTCATTATTCTTCAGCCTTGCTTGGTTGATTTCTTAAAATAGGTTGCTGCGATAAAACGGCATCTACATAATGTTTACTATTAAAATGTTGCTTAGCAGCTGATTCGGTAAACTGGGTAATTGGCTGTGCGAATATAACCAATAACGGAATTAAGGCAAATAAACCAATAACAACAAGAGACTCTTTTACTGAAACTGATTGTTGTTTTGGTTGATTTAAATCAGTATCTATTAAACTTTTTTCTTCCTTTGGCAGGGTATTATAAAACAATAAAGAACCTGTTTTAGCCAAGGTAATAATCATTAAGAGACCCGCTACTAAAACTACCGTAAAGATAATAGCAGCCCAAGCATGATCAAGAGCCGCATTTAAAATCAACACCTTACCAAAGAAACCAGACAACGGTGGCATTCCAGTCATAGCAATCGCACCAAACATAAAGAAGCTACCCACTAATATTGCTTGGGGTAAGGCAAAACCACTTTCAAAACGATCATTAAAAGAGCCACGCCCTCTAGCAATAATATCGGCAAGAATAAACATCGCTCCAGCAATGAATGTAGAGTGAATTAGATAATAAAAAGCGGCATTTAATGCAGTTGGTGTATTGATGCCAACAGCAATAAGCAAAGTAGCAACCGATGCTAATACTAGATAAGACACTTGCTCACGCAAACCTTTTGCTGCCATCACACCAAACGCGGCTATTAACAAGGTTAACAAACCTAACCCTAAAACCCACGGCATATAATAATTAGCTAGTTGCCCAGCATCATCGCCAAAAATAGTACCATGCACTCGAATAATGGAATAAATACCCACCTTTGTCATAATCGCAAATAATGTAGCAACGGCAGCGGAGGTGTTCGCATAAGAAATAGGCAGCCATAAATACAATGGAAACAAGGCGGCTTTAACACCAAACACGACCAGTAAAATCAAACCAGCGGCGGCGACTAAACCGAAATCTTCTTCTGGTAAGCTAGCAACCATTGCTGCCATATCAGCAATATTTAACGTTCCAAAAACACCATAAAGAGCTCCTACTCCAAACAAGAATAAAGTTGCACCCACTAAATTAATGACCACATAATGCAAACCTGCTTTGGTTCTGGCACGTCCCCCACCATGTAGTAACAACCCATAAGATGCCAGTAGCAATACTTCAAAAAACACAAACAAGTTGAATAAATCACCAGTTAAAAACGCACCATTTAAACCAAATAATATTAGTTGAAACAAAACGTGAAAATGTGCACCTTTAGAATCTGTATTGGTCACAATAGCGTAAACTAAAGAAGCCAATGCCAAAATAGAAGTAATGGTAATCATCAAAGCAGACAGCTGGTCTAGTACCAAAACAATACCAAAAGGGGCTTGCCAGTTACCTAATAAATAAACATTATACTCACCTGTTGAAGCTTCATTTAATAAGCTAATGTTTAAGGTAATAAGAGCAATTACAACAATAAGGTTAATTAAACGTTGTAAATTCAACCCCCAAGCCTTGGCAAATAAAATTAAAAATCCTGCTACTAATGGGAGCAGTACGGGCCACGCAACAAGTTGCATCATCTATTTAGTCTCCTTAGTAGGTAAATTGGCAGAGTTTGCTAACAACTCTTTTTCTTCTTGTAATGACATTTCATCAGCCGATAATTCAAGTCCATCGACATGGTCATTGCCCAGTTCACCACGAGCTTTAAGTGCTAACACAATCACATAAGCGGTCATTCCAAAGGCTATTACAATGGCGGTCAGCACCAATGCTTGTGGTAAAGGATCACTATAAGCAGTTGCCGCAGCATCAATAACCGATGGATGCCCAATAGTCAACCTCCCCATGGCGAATAAAAATAAATTCACCCCATAAGCAAGTAAAGTTAAACCCAACACAACAGGAAAAGTCCGCATACGTAAAGTCAAATACACACCTGATGCAGTTAATACACCGATAACCAACGAAATTAACCACTCCATTAAACTTCTTCCTTTTGCTTCGTTTCTGCTAATTGTTCTTTCTTATGCGAAGAATCGCTTAATTTTCCTAATTCTACCAAGCCCATTACTGTCGCACCTACCACTACTAAAAAGACACCTAAATCAAACACCAAAGCACTGGCAACTTCAAACTTACCAACCACCGGCCAGGTTAAATAAGTAAAGGTTGTGGTCATGAAAGGAAAGCCTATTCCCATAGAAACCAAACCAGTTAAGGTTGCAATCAATAAACCTGCACCAATTACCCAATGCATATCAACCTTAAGGCGAGAGCCTGTCCAACTTATTCCATTAGCTAAATACTGTGTAATAAGTGCAACCGAAGCAATTAACCCTGCTATAAATCCTCCCCCTGGAAGATTGTGACCACGTATGAAGATAAACACCGCAATCATCAGCATTAAAGGGAAAAGTAAACGAGTTAAGGTTTGCATAATTAAAGGGTGATTATCGCTATTCCAACCAAGCCCTTTAGTATCTTTATCAGGTGCATAAAGAGACAACCCTTGTAGCAAGGCAAAGATACCTAAACCAGCTAGGGCTAAAACCACAATTTCTCCTAGCGTATCCATTCCACGGAAATCAACCAAAATAACGTTAACCACATTGGTTCCACCACCACCAGGTACAGAATTTTCTAAGAAAAATCCAGAAATAGATTGAAAATCTCTACTTAAAACTGCCATGGTTAGCACAAAAACACCTATTCCAGACAATACTGAAATAACCAAATCGCGACTAATTCTAAAACGCCCAATTTCTTTTGGACTGGTTTGCGGTAAAAAATACAATGCCAACAACAATAAAACAATGGTAACTATTTCAACTGAAAGCTGAGTTAAAGCTAAATCTGGTGCTGAAAATTTAACAAAAATTAAGGCGATGATTAAGCCAACGACACCAATCATTACAACCGACATTAAACGCTGCCTATGCAAGACCACCGTAAGAATACTTGCAATAATTAACACCGCTGCCGCGACCACACTAACTAAATCTACTCTCATCAACACCCTTTCGCCAAGAAAAGGAGATGGGAAGGCAATAAAGCCAAGCAAGCCAGCAAGCAATGAGGTAACTATAATCCACGCTAGGGCAAATTGTACAGAGCCCTTGTCAAAAGAACGGGTTACCTTTTCTGCTAATTTTTGAATTGAATTTAACACAAAATGGTGCACAATTCGTGCATCAAGACGACCTAGTGTTTTTACATGAAATTTCTCTAATTTAGCACGGAAAGCATAAACGACCACACCCAGAACCAGTGCCAAGACACTCATTAATAATGGCACATTAAACCCATGCCAGATAGCCAAGCTATATTCTGGAGCCACTGTTTGTAAACTTCCTACCACCGCTACGGCTAAAATTGGTGCTACAAAAATCATTGGTAAAACACCGACAACAAAGCAAGCTATGACTAATAAATCAACTGGTATTTTCATAAAGGTTGGCGGTTCATGTGGGGTTTTTGGTAAGTCTTTACCATCACCATTAAAAAATATATCATGCACAAAACGTAGCGAATATGCCACCGAAAAAGTTGCCGCCAACATAACCAACAATGGAATCAACCATGAAGCTGCTGATTCTTCTGAATAGGTGAGAGCCTGTTCAAAGAACATTTCCTTACTTAAAAATCCATTTAACAGAGGTACGCCAGCCATAGCGGCAGAAGCAATTATTGCCAATATCGCGGTATGCGGCATATATTTAAATAAACCGTTTAATCTCCGCATATCCCTTGTACCCGTTTCATGGTCAATAATCCCTGCGACCATAAACAATGAAGCTTTAAACGTTGCGTGATTAATGATATGAAAAATAGCAGCTACAGCGGCCATTTGAGTACCAAAACCAAACAACAAGGTGATTAAGCCCAAGTGACTAATTGTTGAATAGGCTAGCAAGCCTTTAATGTCATCCTTAAACATAGCGTAGTAAGCCCCTAAAACTAAGGTAGCTAAACCTGCCCCACCCACAATCCATGTCCACTCTTCAGTCCCTGATAATACTGGAAAAAATCTCGCCAATAAAAAGATACCTGCTTTTACCATGGTTGCTGAATGCAAATAAGCTGAAACAGGCGTCGGGGCTGCCATTGCATGTGGTAACCAGAAATGGAATGGAAACTGTGCAGATTTTGTAAATACACCCACTAAAATTAGCAGCAGTATTGGGATATATAAATCGTGTGAACGAACTAAATCACCCGCTGCTAGAACATCAGTTAAGTTATAACTACCGACAATGTGACCCAACATTAATACACCAGCAAGTAAAGCTAAGCCACCACAGCCTGTGATAACCAATGCCATGATAGCACCATCTCTTGCCTCTTTTTTGTGTTGCCAATAACTAATTAAAAGAAACGAAGTAAGCGACGTTAATTCCCAAAAAACCACTAGTTGAATCAGGTTTTCGGATAAAACAATTCCAAGCATTGAGCCCATAAACATTAATAAATAGGCAAAAAACCGACCCATACAATCTTTAGATGCCAAATAATATCGTGAATAGATAATAACCAGTAAACCTATTACCAGTATTAGCAAAGCAAACAGTAAGGCTAAACCATCTAAACGGAAGGCAAACTCCAAGCCTATCGCAGGAATCCACGCCCAACTTTGAATCAAAGTTTCTCCAGCAAAGACCAAAGCGATAGAAGGGGCTAAAAACACCAATGCCAACAGCGTTACTATTCCAGCAACCCAAGCGGATGCCAAACGATTTAAAGAAGATGCCCAAGCTGCAAAAATAGCTCCTACAAAAGGAAGTAAAGCAACAATGGGTAAGTTAAAGTCTAATATATTCATAGGGTTATAAGTATAATATTATTTTTAAGAAAAACGACTCTCTACTTCACAATAGAAAGATGAGGTTTTTTAGCAGAAATTTCTTTTTTAGAACCCTGCGAATTAGGGTGGGGAATTTTAGGAAAAGGCATACCCTCACCATTTTCACGGGCAAAAACAGCCAGTACGGCTTCAGGAGGAAAACTTATTTGCTGTTCCACGCCCTGAAAACGAGCTTTAAAACTAAACCAGTCATTAAGAAGTTCTAACTCCCGAACCGCATCAGGATGAACATTAAAAACAATAATACCCTCTTCCACAAACTGGCTAGGAATTGAAGTTCCAGGGTAGGTAGCATCAACTTGTAAATGAGGAGTCCATTCATTATCAACAATCCAATCAAATATTGCTCGAATTAAATAAGGGCGGTTTGAAATAGCCATGAGTTAAATAACCTCTCGCATATCTAACTCATCATCAGACAATGACTCGGCAAATACGCCTCGAGAAAATATCTTTTCTGAGTAATCTTTAACCGGTTTTGCTGATTTAGGTAATTCAATACCTAAAGAAGGTAAACGCCACAATAGTACCGCTAAACTAACATCAACTAAAGAATAATCTTCACTTAAAAAATAAGGTTGATGATCAAACACAGGAATCATTTGCACAATTCGCTCTAACAAATCACGACGAGCATTTTTTACAGCCGTTTTATCTTCATTTTTATTAATTATTTTAACTAGCCCATACCATTCAACTTCAATTTGACGCAACATTTGACGCGAGCGAGCTTTTGAAATAGGATCAACCGACATTAAAGGCGGGTGAGGAAAACGCTCATCTAAATATTCAATAATTACTTGAGGGTCATACAGCACTAAATCACGATCAACCAGTGTAGGTAAAGTACCATAAGAATTTAATTCCAGCAAATCTTCTGGACAACCATCCTCTTCTAATACATCAACCACATCAATAGGAATGTCTTTTTCCTTTGCCATTAAACGCACTCTATGAGAACTAGGGCATTTAGGGTCCGAAAATAAAGTCATTACCGAACATTGTAAATCAGACACAGGTTTCTCCAAAATTTAAAGTTAATTAGAAATTATACACTACTTGTCAAGTAAACACCTGCTACCTTACTCCACCGTAACCGATTTTGCTAAATTTCTGGGTTGATCTACATCGGTGCCTTTTGTTAAGGCGACATGATATGCCAATAATTGCAAGGGGATATTAAACAGTATTGGCGAGGTAATTCTACCCACATTGGTGGTTATTTTTAACACCTTTATATTATCTTCTGTTTCTAATGGAGAGGATTCATCTTCGAGGATTATCATTCTTCCACCACGGGCTTTTACTTCTTGTATATTTGATTTTAGCTTATTGAGTAAATCATTAGCCGGTGCAATAGCTATTATTGGTGTATGCTCATCTATTAGTGCTAAAGGACCGTGCTTTAATTCACCCGCAGGGTATGCTTCGGCGTGAATATAGGTTACCTCCTTTAGCTTTAAAGCCGCTTCTAACGCAATTGGGTACATTGTGCCTCGACCAAGAAAAATTGTATTTTCTTTATCAGCAAACTCTTGAGCGACTTCTTTAATGTCATCTTCATGCTTTAGAGCATCCTGAATTAAGCTTGGTAATAATTGTAAGCCGTGTGCTATTTTTGCTTCTTGATCTTTTGATACTTGCCCTCTAATTTTCCCTAACACCGTTCCTAATAAGGCCAGAGCAACTAATTGAGTGGTAAAGGCTTTGGTTGATGCTACGCCGATTTCTGGCCCTGCATGAGTTAGGAAAACTAAATCAGATTCTCTGGTTAGGCTAGATTCGGCTGCATTACAAATTGACAGGGTTGGATAATTTAGCTTTAAATTACTCGTTTGCTCTTTTACCATTCTTAAAGCGGCTAAGGTATCGGCGGTTTCGCCAGACTGGGAAATGGTTACAAACAAGGTATTGTTTTGTAACACAGGGTTTCGGTATCTAAATTCAGAAGCCACCTCTACTCTGGTTGGCAGTCCGAGCATATCTTCAAACCAGTAGCCTGCGGTAAGTGCGGAATGATAACTGGTTCCACAGGAAACTATTCTAACCCGTTCTATGGTTTCAAAAACAGCTTCCGCTTCAGTGCCAAAAGCAGAATTTAAAACACTAGTTTGAGAAACCCTTCCTTCCAAAATATTTCTGACCGCTTGAGGTTGTTCAAAAATTTCTTTGTGCATGTAATGGCGATATTCACCCAACTCTACCGCACTAGCGGTAAGGCTAGATGTTTTTGTTTCTCTTACTACTTCCTTGCCGTTAATATCTATTATTTGCAATGTGTTTCTAGTTAGGTGTGCAACATCGCCTTCTTCTAAGAAGATGAATTCTTGGGTAACTGGCAATAAAGCGGACACATCTGATGCAATGAAATACTCGCCAATTCCTACACCGATAACCAGCGGGCTTCCCTCTCTCGCGGCAACTAGTTCACCAGGAAATTGTGGTGACACTACTCCTAATGCAAAAGCCCCTTTTAATTTTTTTAGACTACTTTGCACGGCAGACAATAGGCTTTTATGCGTTTTCAAAGCATCATCAATTGCATGGGCGATGACCTCTGTATCCGTTTCTGAACTGAATTGATAGCCTTTATCTAACTGGTCAGCTTTTAGAATTTGATAGTTTTCTATAATTCCGTTATGCACCACCGCAACGTTATCGTTTGAAATATGCGGATGGGCATTGTTTTCAGCAGGCACGCCGTGGGTTGCCCAACGAGTATGTGCTATACCAACATGACCTGAAAAACTATTTTCTTGGTTTTTTTCTTGGCTAAACTGTTCAGTTATTTTAGCTTCTAATAACTTAATTTTACCTATCGAACGGCAACGCTGAAGACTACCAGAACTGTCTAATAAAGCAATGCCCGATGAATCGTAGCCTCTATACTCTAAACGACGTAATCCTTCTAATAATATTGGGGTAACATTTCGCTCTGCAACACCACCGACTATTCCACACATAATTTTTCTCTCTTTTTACAATTTTAGTTTAAAATTTTAGTTTACAAGGCATTTTTAATATCTAACACTTTTTGATAAACTATTTTCTTTTTGATTTTATAAAATTTAGCCACTATTTCAGCAATTTGTTTAACTGGTAGATTTTGCTCTATTAACAATAACATTAACGGTTCAAATTCTTCTTGCGGTTTTTTTTCTAGTTTATTGCCACTGACAATAATTGCAAACTCACCTCTTAACCAATCGTTATTCTCACTAAATTGTTGAATAACTTCTGTAAAACTGCCACTTACAAATCTTTCAAACTGCTTAGTCAATTCTTTGGCAACGGTTATTTTTCTAGTTGAACCAAACATTTCTGCCATGGTATTTAAGGTCGCTATAAAACGATGTGGCGATTCATAAAACACCATGGTTCTTGCTTCGTCAAGCAAGCCTGCTAACACATTGATTTTTTTCTGCGTTCTTGCGGGTAAAAAACCTTCAAAGGTAAAACGATCTGTTGGCATACCTGCTGCTGAAAGTGCACAAATTATAGCCGAAGCACCAGGTAAAGGTACAACATTAATGTTGTTTTGGCGTAGGTATTTAACTAAAATGTAACCAGGGTCACTAATTAATGGCGTCCCTGCATCAGAAATTAAGGCACCGCTTTCGCCCGCTAGTAATTTTGCTAGCAATTGTTCTGCTTTTGCTTGCTCGTTATGGTCATGTACGCTAATTAGCGGTTTGTTAATACCATAATGTTGCAATAATGGGCGAGAATGCCTTGTATCCTCACACCCTATCCAATCAACTGACTCTAAAACCTCTAAAGCTCTTAGAGTGATGTCTTTTAAATTTCCAATTGGAGTGGCTACTATATATAAAGTTCCGCTCATCTTTGACTCTTCTTAGGTATAATCTTGCATAATAACTTTTGACAAGGCTTAACGCATGAATTTGATTCGCTTATTTTACCTTATCTTTGCTACCACTTTGGTGGTAATACTGACTAGTTGCAGTTCTATCTCTAAAAAAACGACTGGAGACGTTGTTGAAGACAAGCTTGGAACCAATCAAGAACACCCGTTAAGCTCAAAAGAGCTTACAGAAAAGATGCTCAATGCCAAAAATCGCCAGGGGTGGTCTGAATATGTAGAAATTGCTAACCAACTTTGGACGCAAACCAAGGCTAAAGACCAACTAATTATTGAACAAGAAGTTTGGCAAACGCTAAAAGCAATTGAACCTAATGCTATGCATGCTTTAAGAACTGATCAAACCAACTCTATTGAATTAAATGACTGGTTAGAGTTTGTTGAAATTACCCAACTCCATCCTTTATTACAAAAACAAGCTTTAATTGATAGCCAAACATTTAACCCTAGTGCTATGTTTAATGCCCATTTAAACGACTGGTTACAACAAAGATTAAACAATTTTGAACAGGTAAAGCACGTTGCTGTATTACTGCCTTTTAGCGGAAATTTTCAAAAAATAAGCTTACAAATTCGTAACGGAATAATTAAAAACAAATTAACCAATCTACCTGATTTAACCCTGTCTTTTTATGATACTAGCAACCCTAACTTAGCCGAACAGCTCTATTATGATGCGATTGAAAATGGCGCTGATTTTGTAATCGGCCCTATTCAAAAAGAAGCAATACAGGCATTAGAACAGGCAGGTATTGAAGACCATAAAATAATTACTTTAAATGAAGCTAGTCTATTGCCTAGTTTTAACTACCACACTACAACAGAAGCCAAGCAAATTAGCACTCGACTTTGTTTAGGGCAATATAAACACATTGCTATTTTGGCAAGTAGCACTGGTTCGGACTCTCGACTGGGTTTAGAGATTGCTGAACTTTGGCAACAATTTCATGGCAAGCAGGTTACTTTAAAAAACTACCCCGCTAAAAAACCTGATCTGCGAGTCGCCCTAGCCAGTATTACCAATGAAAAATTAAGTCAAGAACGGAACAATAATTTACGTTGGATGTTTGGGCAGAAGCTCTTTTTTCAACCCCGTATTCGCCAAGATTTAGATGCTATCGTGATGTTAGGTAACAGTCGCCAAATTGCTGTTTTTAAACCACAACTTCAATTTTTTTCTCTAAACCTACCTGTTTATGCGTCCTCTAAACTGACCCCTACTAAGCTATATCAAGCTAAACCAGTTAAAGATTTAGCTAACACTATTTTTCCAAGCTTTGCGGCAGCATTAAAGCCGACTGAATTAAATTCTAAATTTGAAGCTTTTGGCTGGGACAGTTTAATTTTAGCTAGCAAGCAACACTTACTTGGCGCCAACATTTGCTTAAATGAAGGCATGACTGGTAGGCTTTCAAAAAATGGTTTGCTGTACGATCGCCAATTAATTTGGGCAAAATATAATAGACGAGGTGTTGCCGAAGTTCTTAAGGATTAAAATAAATGGGCATTTTTAGCCAAAAGAAAGGACAGCAAAAAGAACAAGAAGCCGTTATTTGGTTAAAGAAACAGGCGGTTAAAATTATTGCCACTAACTTTCGTTGCAAAGGTGGCGAAATAGATATTATTGGTATCGACAAACAACAGACTTTAATTTTTTTTGAAGTTAAGTTTAGGCAAGCAACCACACATGGTTTTGCCAGTGAATTTATTGACCAAAGCAAACAACAAAAAATTATTCGTTGTGCTCAATTTTTTCTACTTAAAAACGCCAAGTATGAAAACTTTAATATGCGTTTTGATAGCTTAAGTTTTCAGGCAAAACAAAGCAAACCAGACTGGTTAAAAGATGTTTTTTGGGTTGGTTTTTAAGGAAGAATTTAAGAAGACATTTAAGAAGACACTTCAACCCACTCATCTAAATAACTAAAATACAATATCCAACATTGTTCTCGTCCATCTAACGTTTTTAGTAAACTTCCATAACGAGCTAATTGGGGCTGGTATTTAGCAACTTGTTCGGTTATAAATTCTGTTTTAGTTTGTTTAAAACTTTCATCCCAGTAGCTTGTTTTATAATCGACAATCCAACGCACATTATTATCATCGACAAAAGTTCTGTCTACTATATGCTGCTGTAAAACCTGTTGTTGCGGAGAACTTGTTTCAGCATCATCAAAAACCATCCCGCGAGAAGTTAACTCTAATTCACAACTAGCCTGCTTTCTTTCAGCTGACAATGCCCAAACTATTTTAGGATTTTTAATCGCTTGCGACAAAGATTTTATCACTCTTTTTTCGGCTTCAACTAATGACTCTCCAACTAAACTTTTACTCATTAATTGTTGTTTAATGATACCAAGCTGGTCTTTAGATAACTGTTCTGGCAAACCATTTAAACCCCATACCTCTAAAAAAGCATGAACAAGATTGCCAACTTCGGTCACCATTAAATTCTGTTCGCTTGGTACGGATTGCAATATCGAATTTTGGCTATTCAAATGACTATACTTTTCAACTTCCTGCTTTGGGAAATTAGCAAAACGATTACTGTCATTTTCTGCCAAACGTTTAACCAAAAATACGGGTTCTTTTTCAGCAATATCTTTACTTTCAAACAATAAATTTTGTAGTAAGGGTTGAACCATTTCTTGTTGCAAGTGCCAAATACAATTAAACAAACTATCTTCTTTAACCGTAGCAGGCTTGTCTTGCTGAAAGTTTTTTTCGGTAACAGTTATATTGGCGTACAGGAATAAATTTTGTTTCGCACGGGTGCAGGCAACATAAAACAAACGGTCTAATTCATGTGCATGCTTTTCTTTTTCAAAACCCTGCAAAAAACTGACCAAACTGGTGTCTTGCTCTGCGGCTTTTTTTCCTCTTTGTGCCATAGGAGCAAATACGACTTGCCTAACCCCTTCCTGTTGAAAATAAAGCCAACTAACCAGTTCTTTATCATCATTCATTGCACTTTTATTTAGCTCGGGCAAAAAGACAAAATCAAATTCTAGCCCTTTAGATTTATGAATGCTCATCAATTCAATATGATGGCTTTCAGGACTGTCATCTGGCAAGGAAAATAAGTCTTGCAAGGTTTTATCTAACTCTAATTGGGTTAAGCCTGTTTTAGACTGTTCTAACCTAGCTAACATTTGCCAAAAAGCTTCTACATTTTGAATTTGTGAACTATCGGATAAAGCCTGTGGCATGTCTAATGCCAACCACGTTTCCTTAATCAAGCGTGACCATTTTATAATACCCACATGGTTTATAGCTGAAGTTAAAACTGCTAAAACGCTATTTAATATAGCTTGCCCTTGGCTAGATAACTGAACAAACTTTTCAGTTTCATGCTGTTGCAGAATCTGCCAAACTGGCTCGGTTTTATTTTCAAGTAACACCGCTAAATCGGCAAGGCTCAACCCAATAGCTGGGCTACGCAACAAGGCAATCCAAGCACCCTTATCACCTAAGTGTAATAAAGCTTTGGTTAGTGCTTCTAGGTCTTGAATTTCTTGCTGATTATTTAGTCGTTCAAGCTCTACCGCTTTAAAAGGGATTCCTCTGTTTTTAAGCTCTTTAGCCAAAGGGGTTAATACCGATTTAGTCCTAGCTAATACGCCAATTTTTTGCTCACTCTGTTTGTTGGTTAAACAAGCACAAACATCATCTGCTAGCTGTATTATTTGTTCCTGTTTTGGCTGGTTAACCGACCAATTTAACTGTACTGCTTCATTGTCAAACTCATCGCTAGAAAACGCCTCTGCTTTGGTATAGCTAACCGCCCCTTTTGCTATTTTACTTTGCTTTGGCATGACTTCTGCAAAGGTATTATTTACCCAATCAACCACTGAAGAGCTAGAACGAAAATTAATGCTTAGGTTAAGTTTTTTGAGTGGAAATTGTTCTATTTTTCCACGCCAAGCATCTAAAAAATTAGCCACTTCTGCTTCACGAAAACGGTAAATAGATTGCATAGGATCGCCAACAATAAACAAGCTGTGGTTATCTTCTTTCGACCAGCCAGCAATCAATTTTTTAAGCAATAAATACTGACTAACAGAAGTATCTTGAAACTCATCTATTAACAAATGTTCTATTTGATAATCTAACCGCTGGGCTAAATCAGTAGGCTCTTCTTTTTCGCCTAACGATGCTGATGCGGCTTGCGATATTTCAATAAAATCGGTTTCACCCTGTTGGCTGAAAATAATTTTTAAAAAAGCGGTCGCATTTTTAAGCAAGATAAATAAATCATGAATGCCTGTTAACTGACTTTCACTATACTCAAAATAAGGTAGCTGAGCTAACTTCGCCAATGCCTTAACCGACTTACCATGAATATCTGCGGTAGCTATGTTCTCTAAGCACTGGAGAAACTCTTTTTTAAGTTCTTTTTCTTCAGCACTACCCACTGGAAAACCACTTCTTTTATCCACGGTTTTACGTAAATCACCCTTTGTCGTTAGTAATTTTTTTGCTAATACTTTAAAAGCTTGGCTGTCTTCAACCTTGAAATCGTTAACCATCTTAGAGTTTATTTTAAGTGCAAATAAAGAATCCAACTCTGCTGAACTCGGTGCTAAAACCTGAATTAAAATATCTTTAGCATTTAGTAAATATTGCATAATAGGTTGAAGATCAAGCAATAATACTTGAAATTCGGCTAAGACAACTTTTTGTAAAGCCAAATTTAAAGCTTTGTCCGATTGATTAGTCGAGACTTGCAATAAGGGCATCCACTGGTCTCGTTTGGCAAGCATATTAGCAATCATTTTTTCTGCGGCTTTACGGTTGCCGTTTAACAAGGCGGTTAAATGCAAGCTTTGCTCAACTACACTAGGTTCATTCAAAACTTCACGAGCGGCTTGTAAATATAATGCTTCGGCATTTTGAGTTATACCGGGTTGGCTACCAAAACGAGATAACAAGGGCATTTGCTGCACCAAGTAGCTATTAAATGAGTCAATTGTTTTTACTCTAAGCCGTTTAGGGTTTTCTAACAGACCCCACCCCTGGCGATTATTGGCTTTTAAAGCTTCTGTAGCAAGATGCCAAGTGTTTTGTTGATAAAGGTTTTCGTTTTTTATGCTTTCTTCAGTAAAATTGTTAACCTCTTTTAACGCTTCTAAAATACGCTGACGCATCTCGGAGGCAGCTTTTTTGGTATAGGTCATCGCAACTATTTTTTCGGGTGAATCAACCACCGCTAACAAGGCTAAATAACGCTGGGTAAGCAAAGCCGTTTTACCAGAACCCGCTGGAGCTTGCACAATAAAAGACTGGCCAGGGTTAATCGCTTCATACCTAGCTTGTCCATCGACCAGGTCAAAATCTTGTTTTATTTTCGCTAAAAAATCGGGCTGTTTCTTCATTTAAAGTTGCTCCTTTGCTTCTGGCAATCTAAGTGCCAATAAACTATTTGAATAGCTCATCGCAACTTCATCATTTATTTTCAAACGGGCATCACCTTGTTGAATAGACAGAGCAAGTTCTTCAACTTGGCTAGTTAAATACGCTAGCCCTGCTTGCCAGTCTAGTTCATAAAAAGGTTGGTCTTCTTTATCAGAAAGACTGCTAAACAATTTCACATTTCTATCTTTTAATAGAACGTCTTCTTCTTGCACTAAAGCAGAAAACTTAGGCTTCTCATCAGCATGAATAAGCCCGTAACCTAAGCCGACTACCTGCTCAATTGGTGCGGTTAAATAAATAGCCAATTGCGGCTTTTCTATCGGGTATTTAGACAGCTCGGCAATGCTGGCTTTACCTGTTTTATAGTCGATAATTACATTGCCTGATGCCACTTTATCGACCCTATCTATTTTCACATTAAACAATAAACTCGCCAGGGTTAGTTGATAGTTTGTTTCAAAACCAACTACTTGAAAAGCGGGACGTTTTTTTTCTAATTCTAACCATTCTAGTAACAAATTGTAAATTCGTAGGCTTTCTTGTTTTAAAAAATCGGCTTGGTATTGGTTGCCAACTAAAGCCAGCTCTTCATCAATGATATTTTGCAATAACTGTTGGTTTTTGGTGGTGTTTGCCATTAACGCTTGATGGCTAACAACCTTCTGCCAAAATCGCTCTAAAACACGATGGATTAATATGCCTGTGTGGTTTTTTTCCACCCCTTCTTCTACCGATTCAAGTCCGTTTATGGCTCCAAGTCGATAATCAAAAAACGCCATTAATGGGCAGGCAGCTTGGGCGGTTAAAAACTCTGTTCCACCAGGTACTTTTGCACCTTTTTCTAAAGCGGGTGCTTTATTATCTTCAACCCATTCTACTGGTTTTGCGGATGCTAAACTTTGCCTGGCTAGGCATGAAAAAGGTTGTTCAATATATTTTTCAACCGTCGAATTAAAATCTAGCGTTTCATTAATTAAAAGCTCTACCACGGGAGAAAGTAACAGTTCTCGTCCATCGTTGGCTTTAGTAGAATAAGACCAAACTACTTGTTTAGCTGATTTAGCTAAACGCCGAGACAAGGTTTTTGCATAGTGTAATTCTCGTGCTGAATCGGCTCTAGGCACACCCTTTTCACGCTGTAAATTCATCGGTAAAAAAGGGTTCGGGTGTGCTTCTCTTGGCCAAGATTCTATTGACATGCCCATAATCCAAATCGCGTCAAACTGTTGTCCACCTGCTTCTAATAAACCCATTATTTGAATTGGTGATTCACCGACATTTTTTGGTTGAAATATTTGTTCTGCAACAAAGCGTTCTAATAATGCTAACCAATTTAAAAACGATTGTTTTTCTTTACTAAACTGATAACTTTTAAACAGATTTAACGCTTTAATAAAGGCTTGTTGTTGTTGATATTCTTGGCTATCTAAACTGCGTTTACCGACACCCGTTGCCCACTTTAGGGTTGATAATAAATTTAACAATTGTTCTATAAAAACAATGGCAGTTAATTTTTTCTGCTGTTGTGAAATTTGTTCTAGTGAATCTACTATACTCAAACTTAACTCTGCTGAAAAACTTTCTTTACAATCTTCTTTCGACATTTTTGCTAAAACTTTATCAATGGAAATCTTTGTCCATTGCCAGCGACGCAATTTAAAATCTAATTTTTGCCGTTGAATTAAATCGCCTAAATTATAAGGAGAAATTAACCAGTTTGAAAAAACCTCAAATTCCACCGAACGTTGGTTGCTGAACATTATTTTTAATGAACTAAAAGCCTGTTTAATTAACGGATAATTTAATAGCGGTTGCCCTAAAGAAACATTGTAGAAAGGAGAATCTTGCCAATTTTGTTGGTGCGAGGGTAAAGGAAACTGCTTGTTTTTCCACATTAACTCATCTAATGCCCAAATCAAGTTTTCACTAACTTCTGCCACATCTGGTGCGACAATCGCTATACTTTTCAAGCCTTGCTGGTAAGCTAAATCATATGCCCATGCCGCCGCTTGCTGTGCTTCTTGCTGTTCACTTTTTGCACCAAATAACTTCGGCGGCAAGGGTTTCTCGGCTAGTTCAAACTGCTCTAAAAACTCTATTTTAGTGGCTTTATTTTGCTGCAATGCCAACCATTTTTTTAAATACGGTGACACATCATCAAAGCCAACCAGTTTAATTTCTTCAGCAACAGGGGCTAATTTTTCAAACCAGCTTAGTTGCTGTTGTATTAATAAAATTTTATCCCAGCAATCTAGCTCGGTTAGGCGTTGTTGGTATTGTTGTTTTAAACTTAAAAACAGCTCAAATTCTTCGGTTTTAAAGACTTCATCTAAAGAGTCCGAACTCATATATTCATTAAAATACAACCAAGCTTGGTAGAGTTGTTTGGCAGTTTCATTGCTATTTAATAAACTGATATTTTCTTTTTTAGCCAGTAACTCTTCCCAAATTAATTGGGCTTCAAAGTCAGATAAAACCTTGCTTGGAAAATCAACAAAATCTAATTTACCTGCTAAATGTTGTTGCTGTTGCCATTGGTTTAAAAAAGTTTGCCAGGTAAATACTTGTGGAGTGATTAGCACCGAGTTATTAGCCAATTCATTTACTAATAAATTAGTTTTTAAAAATTGGCACAATCGATTATTAACAGCTAAATAAAGAATCATAAACACACCTAAAAAAACATAAAAACAAGCTTAAAAATAAGCCCAAAAAGGCTAAAATCGCCAGGGGTGCCCCCCCAAACATGGAAAAATACACTACAAACTCATTAAAGTAGCCCCATTTTCGGTTAACCAGGATTTTTCTATTGAGTAATTAGGGCAATATTTAACAACTTCTGCCCAGTAGGCTTTGGAATGATTGGGCTGAATTAAATGGCAAAGCTCGTGGATAATTACATATTCAATAACTGAAATAGGTGCCATTGCCAAGCGCCAGTTAAACTGGATTCTGCCATCGGGATAACAACTGCCCCAACGGGATTTATAATTTTTAATACTTATTTCAGTCGGTTTTACTTTAATAATTTTAGCTAAGTCAGCCAATTTTTCGGCTAAAACTTGTTCTAATTGCTGGCTATAAAACTTTCTAACCTCTTTCATAATCGCGGTTTCAGGGTGTTTTAGCTTTCTCTTCTGTTTACAAAAAACGGTTAAGGTTGATTCCTCAAAGCTTGTTTTCATTTTTGCAACGTCAGTGTGATGATCTTCTTTATAAAGAATTTTTTCACCAAACAATAATAATTCATTACCTGAGCTTAAACTTAAACACTTGGGCATGTTTTCTTTTTTGTCATTTATTTGAGTTTGCAGCCATTCTTGTTCATTGTTTAAGAATGAAGCGATAGTATCGTTTGACATCCGCTTAGGAACCATTAAGGCAATTCTATTTGGTTCTACTTTTAAGCCGATTGAGCCTTTGCGAGTGGTTCTAATAATTTCGATAGTTTGTTGGTTTATTTTAAAATTCATAACTCATTCTAGCTTAGAATAGGCTCTATGAATAGTGAATACCAACAACAATTTAACCCTGATTTTTCTGGACAAACTGTAATAGATTGTTTGGCAAAAGATAGTCCTTTTTCAAAACAACAACTTAAAGCTTTTATGCAAAATGGTTGTGTCTGGTTACAAACGATAAAACAGGCTAAACCTAACCGAATTCGTCGAGCTAAAAAAACGCTAAACTTAACCGATAAGTTATTTTTTTATTACAACGCGAAAGTAATGGAAAGCAGGATTACCGCTCCTTCTTTAGTTGCCGATGAAACTTCATTTAGTGTCTGGTACAAACCGAAAGGGGTTTTGTGCCAAGGATCAAAATGGGGCGACCACACGACCATTAACCGTTGGATTGAAATGCACTATTTATTTAATGGCAACAGCCGCCCCGCTATTATTGTACATAGGTTAGACAAGGATACCGATGGTTTAATGCTAATTGCACATAGCCTGCAAGCTGCTAAACAATTAACTCAACTATTTAGTGAACGAAAAATAGAAAAAAAATACCAAGCTAGAGTGGTTGGCAAGTTTCAACAAGAGACGACTTTTGACAGCAATATTGAAGGAAAAACTGCTATTACTCATGCTAAGTTAATTGAATATAATGCTAGCGAAAATACTTCATTGCTTGCTATTAATATTGAAACGGGAAGAAAACATCAAATTCGTAAGCATTTATCAGCAGCGGGGTTTCCAATTGTTGGTGATAGATTATATGGCAAGCCGTGTGAAAATATTGACTTGCAGTTAACCTCAGTATTTTTAAAGCTAAAACTAGACGATATTCGCTATCAATATACTTTACCCGCCAAGCTTGCTCAAGTGCCTAAATTTTAAATTGATGAACTAAGTTTTCTAGCTTGTTGGCTATTTTTTGTAAATCATTTGCTGAGTTTTCAGTGTTTTCAATGCCTTCCACTGCCTGGCTAGATATGTCGTGAATTTCATTAATATGAGCATTTACATCTTGCACTAAAGTGTTCTGCGATTGTGCAGCGGCAAGCATTTCTTTATTCATATTATTGATATCATCAATGATAATAACGACGGGGTTTAATACTTGTTGTGCTTTCATCACCGCATCATAGCCTGCTTGTGTGGTTATCTGCCCTCTGTCAACAACCTTAACAGTTTCATCAGTTGCGGAGCGAATTTTGTCAATAACCTGTTCAATTTGCAAGGTTGATTCTTGGGTTCTTTGGGCTAAATTCCTTACTTCATCTGCTACAACGGCAAAGCCTCTACCATGTTCGCCCGCTCTAGCGGCTTCAATGGCGGCATTTAAGGCTAATAAATTAGTTTGGTCGGCTATTTCTCGAATCACGTTAATAACCGAACTAATTGTTTGACTGTCATTATTTAATTGCATCACCGCTGTGGTTATTTTTTGCATATCATCAGAAACTTGTTGAATTGTTTCTGAAGCTCCTGCAACCACTTCACCACCTTCTTTTACATTAGAAACGGCTTGTTTGGTAGCTGAAGTCGTATTGTTTGAATGGTCTTCAACTGATTTAGATTTTTGTGCCATCATTTGCATTGAGTTATTTAACTCTTGTGCAACGTTCATTTGCTGAGCAACGCCCTCTTTCGTAACATGGGTTACAGTCATTAAATATTTAGAGGATTTCTCTAACTCATGAACGGTTTCAGTTACTTGGCGGAGAGTTTTTTGTATTTTTTCAATGAAAATATTAAATAACCTAGCCAACTCGGCTAGCTCATCTTTGCCATTCACGGTTAAACGCTGGGTTAAATCTCCTTCACCATGTGCAATTGCCTGCATAGCTTGTACAATTTTATCTACTGATTCAGTAACCGATTTTGTCACTTTTCGCGATACCATCATGCCTATAATTTGACCTAGCGTGGATAAAATTAATAACAAAATCAAATTTTTTAGTGAGGTTTCTGCCACTTGTGTTGAAGTCTCAACCATGTCTAAAATAGCTTGGTCAGAAATTGTTTTTATATCTTCCTTTACCTTGTAATACAAAGGGTTGAATTCCGTCTTCATTAACCAAACATCCATTTTCCACTTAGGTCCTTGATGAATTTGACGTAAAGTCAT
>CAZZKU010000004.1:0-19854 GCA_964654635.1 uncultured Piscirickettsiaceae bacterium
AAAGTAGTTTCTGTTTCTATGCCTCTTTGCAAAATTTGCTGGGTAATTTCTTTAAAATAAGCTCGGTTAGGTAGGTGGGTTAATGCGTCAAAATGGGCTTTGCGAAATAGGTCGGCGGTTCTTTGCTTAACTTTTTCTTCAATCAAATTGTTCATTTCTTGTTGCCTACCTGAAAACTTTCCTTGAAGGTCAGAAAATATTTTATTTAAACGAGAGATATTCGGCACTATGTCATTAACAACCAAGCTCTGTACTGGACGCTTAATTTGACGATCATCTATTACCAAACGCTCTGTTGAAGCTTGCTGTGACCTTGTTAAAATATCTTGGCTCATTATTTATTCCTTGGTGTTGACTTGCAACTATCAAAATTCGCTATAATATTTATCTTAAAAATTTAGCTTAAATATTTAGCGTCAATTTATAAACACTTGTTAATTAATTAACAGTCTTCTAGCAAAGGAAATGCCATGTCTGTTCATAATCCTAAAAAAACCGTTACTATCGGTACTAAGTTCTCGCCAACGGCTACTAAAATGCTGCTTTGTGGCTCTGGTGAATTAGGCAAGGAAGTGGCTATTGAGGCTCAAAGATTAGGCATTGAAGTCATCGCTTTAGATAGATATGACAATGCACCAGCTATGCAAGTAGCTGATAAAAGCTACACTTTAAGCATGCTAGATGGCGATGCTCTTCGTAAAATAATTGAACACGAAAAACCTGATTTTATTGTGCCTGAAATTGAAGCCATTGCAACAGACACTTTGGCGGAATTAGAGGAAGAAGGCTTTAATATTGTACCAACCGCTAGAGCAACTCAGATAACCATGAACCGTGAAGGTATCCGCTGTTTAGCGGCTGAAACCTTAAACATTCCTACCTCATCTTATCAATTTGCCGATAACAAAGAAGATTTTGATAAAGCGGTAAATAAGGTTGGCATGCCTTGTGTAATCAAACCGATAATGAGCTCTTCTGGCAAAGGTCAGTCGGTAATTAAAAGCGTAGCTGATATTGATTCTGCTTGGGGAATTGCTCAAGAAGGTGGGCGAGCAGGTAAAGGCAAGGTAATTATTGAAGGTTTTGTCGATTTTGATTATGAAATAACTTTATTAACCATTCGCCATATTAATGGCATTAGTTTTTGCGAACCGATAGGACATCATCAAGAAGAGGGAGATTACCGCCAGTCTTGGCAACCACACAACATGTCCGCAACGGCCTTACGCAAAGCTCAAGAAATGGCAAGCAAAGTAACTGAAGCTCTTTGTGGCGAAACTGGGCGTGGATTATTTGGCGTAGAGTTATTTATAAAGGGCGATGAGGTTATTTTCAGCGAAGTTTCTCCCCGCCCGCATGATACTGGATTAGTTACCTTAATATCACAAGATTTGTCTGAATTTGCACTCCATGTTCGTGCCATTGTTGGCTTGCCTATTCCTAACATTGTGCAACACGGAGCCTGTGCATCTAGTGTGATTTTACCTAACGGAAAATCTATTCAAACTAGCTTTTCTAACCTAGCCGAAGCACTTACTGAACCTGACACTCAAATTAAATTATTTGGTAAGCCTGAAATTAATGGCACAAGAAGAATGGGCGTTGCTTTGGCTCGTGCGGAGACTATAGAGCAAGCAGTAGAAAAGGCTAATAAAGTAGCATCCTCTATTAAGGTTTATTTTTAAAAAGAATATATTTTACCCTGTTCAAGAGATTGATTCTAAAGTAAATACCCCTGTTTTATGACTTTATAAATAGACTTATTGCTTGTAGTTTTATCTCTAATTACTTAAACTACCACACCCAGATTATACAGTTAGCTAACTCATTTTAGGCTTAAAATATGCACATTACTCACATTATTAAACGCGACGGAACTCTGAAGACATTTAAAGAAGAAAAAATCGTCAGTGCTATTTGCAAAGCAATGGATGCGACCAAGACGGGTTCTCGCCAAAGTGCGGAAAAAATAACCCAAGAAGTTATCACTACTCTGTCCAAAATGAAACAAATTGACTCGCAATATGTACCTTCTGTTGAAGGGGTACAAAATATTATTGAAGAACAGTTAATGATTTCTAATTTTCATGCAACTGCAAAAGCCTATATTATTTATCGTGAACACCAATCTTTTAAACGCCAAAACAATATATTTGAAAAAAGAATCAACTTAAAACCTTACGAGTACCCTGAACTTTTAGAGTATGTTGATGCTATTCGCCACTCTTACTGGATTCATACAGAGTTTAATTTTACCAGTGATATACAAGATTTTAAGACGCTTCTTAGTGTGTCAGAACGGGAAGCTGTTAAACGCACTATGCTGGCAATTTCTCAAATTGAGGTATCAGTCAAAACTTTTTGGGGCAATCTTTATAGTAAGATGCCTAAGCCAGAAATAGGTTCTGTTGGTGCTACTTTTTCAGAATCAGAGGTTCGCCACCACGATGCTTACTCTCACCTATTAGAAATTTTAGGATTAAATGAGGAGTTTGAAAACCTTAAAAATAACCCTGTTATTATGAACCGAGTTAGGTATTTAGAATCGGCATTAAAAAACTCTAGCAGTGATGAGAACCAAGAATATGCTGAATCAATCTTGCTCTTTGCTTTATTTATTGAACATGTTTCTTTATTCTCACAGTTCTTAATAATTATGTCCTTTAATAAACACAGAAACCTATTAAAAGGTATTTCTAATGTGGTAGAGGCAACCTCCAAAGAAGAACAAATTCATGGCAACTTTGGCACTGATTTAATCTTAATTATTAAAAAAGAAAACCCCCAGTGGTTTGATGATAGTCAACAACAATCAGTTAACGCTCTTTGTAAGCAAGCCTTTAAAGCAGAGTCTGAGATTATTGACTGGATTTTTGCAGAGGGTGAATTGGATTATGTTCCCAAACAGCAAATTAAAGAATTTATAAAAAACCGATTTAACCAATCCTTAAAGAGCATTGGTATGGAAGCAGTATTTGAAGTTAATGAAACCATTTTGGAAGAAACATATTGGTTTGATGATGAAATAATTGGCACAAAACACGGCGACTTTTTTGTTAAAAGGTCAATCAACTACAACAAACGCAGTAAAAGCATCACCAGTGATGATCTTTTTTAAGGGGATTTAAATAGATGGAATGGTTAACAGAAAATAGCAGAAAATTTCTAGCCGGTGGATACTTAGACGAGGGTACCAGTGCTGAAGAGCGAATTAGACAAATTGCCGACAGAGCTGAAAAAATCTTAAAAATAGATGGTTTTAGCGATAAGTTTTATGGCTATATGGAAGAAGGTTTCTACTCTTTAGCCTCTCCTGTTTGGTCAAACTTTGGCAAAAAAAGAGGGCTGCCAATTAGTTGTTATGGCTCTAATATAGATGACGATATTGGCAATATTTTATTTAGCCAAAGTGAAGTCGGCATGATGTCAAAACTAGGGGGCGGAACCTCTGGTTATTTCGGTCATCTTAGGCACAGGGGTGCACCAATCAAGAATGATGGCCAATCATCTGGTGCGGTCCATTTTATGCAACTGTTTGAAACTATGGTAGATGTGGTTAGCCAAGGTTCTGTACGCCGTGGTCGCTTTGCACCTTACTTACCTATTGAACACCCTGATGCAGATGAGTTTTTAGATATTGGAACCGAAGGCAATCCTATTCAAGAATTAACTCATGGCATAACCGTAACCGATGAGTGGATGAACCAAATGATAGAGGGTGATCAAAAAAAACGTACGCTGTGGGCAAAAGTTTTACAGCGTCGTGGTGAAATGGGCTACCCTTATATCATGTTTACTGACAATGCTAATAACAACACCGTTGATGTATACAGTGACCGTAACTTAAAGATACGTGCTAGTAATTTATGCACTGAAATTATGCTACCCACTAACAACGACTGGTCGTTTGTGTGTGTGTTATCTTCTATTAACTTAATGCATTATGATAAGTGGAAAGATACTGATGCAGTTGAAACACTGGTATATTTTTTAGACGCGGTAATCACCGAATTTTTAACCAAACTTGAAGATCTTCGTGACTCTGAAGAACGAGATGACCAACTAACCTTTCTGTTTATGGAAAAGGCTTATAATTTTGCCAAGTCTAACAGGGCTATCGGGCTTGGAGTGCTAGGTTGGCACTCACTACTGCAATCTAAAATGCTTCCTTGGGAAGGCAGAGAGTCTGCAAAGCTTAACTTAGAAATATTTAAATTAATTAAAAAAAAATCTTATCAAGCTTCAACAACCTTAGCAGAACAACTTGGCGAACCCGAAATAATGAAAGGTTACGGGCGCAGGAATGCAACCCTAAACGCAATCGCTCCTACCACCTCATCTGCTTTTATATTGGGTCAAGTTTCGCAAGGAATTGAACCTATTTGGTCAAACTGCTATGTAAAAGATATTGCCAAAATTAAAACTACAATTAAAAACACCTTTTTAGAATCTTTATTAGAAACTAAAAATAAAAACAACAAAGACGTTTGGCGCAATATTCGTGACCATGATGGTTCAGTTCAGCAATTAGATTTTTTAAGCGATGAAGAAAAAGAAGTCTTCAAAACTTTTCCTGAACTAGATCAGATGAGCATTATTGAACAGGCCGCTACTCGACAAGCTTATATAGACCAAGGTCAATCTCTTAATATAATGGTTCACCCTGACACCCCTATTAAAGATATTAACCAGTTTTATATTACCGCCTGGAAGTTAGGAATTAAAGCTCTTTACTACCAGCACAGCATGAATGCGGCACAAAAATTCAACCAAAAACTCAACCAAAAACGCAACTGCAAGGCTTGCGAAGGCTAAATAATATTTGTTACTGTTGCTTTATCAAAGACAGTAACATTATTTTGACACCTGGTTAATTCCACACCTATATTCATCACTAAAACCTTTAACAACCGCCTACAAACAGCCCTCCATAAAACCGTCATTTTTCTTGGCACGTCTCCTGCTATACGACCAGTAACTGAATTACTTTAATTCTATTTATTCTACTTCTAAAGAGGAAGCTACCATGACTACTAAAGACCAAACAATAGCTACAGATGTAAAAGCGCCTATTATTCAAGACTATAGTCGTAATCCAGATGCTGAACAGCAACTTGCTGACAATCCTAACAAAACCATTCTTTTGTTATTACAAGGGGTTGTTGATAAAGGTAATTTAGCAAAAGTCTGCCATCAATCAGAATCTTTTGTTGAAAAAGGATTCCACCTTGGCAGAATGACAACTATTTTAGATGCCTTGCGCGATAGACTGTCTTTTTCAATGGAAACACCGATTGCTTACGATCTGGAAGAGCTTTATCGTTACGCAGATAAATCTATCCAAGAAGCTGTCTATGAAAAAGATTCTTTCTACCTAGACAGTGCTATTGAAATATTAACCGAGCTAAGAGATGCTTGGCTAGAAATGATGCATCAACAAGGCGAAATAACCGAACAAGCATAAAAACTTTACTCCAAAATCCCTATTTAAAAATAGGGATTTTGCTATAAAGGAGACTCTTATTTAATCATTTGTTGAGCAAAGTACATTCCTTTCAACAAATTCAATGCTTCAAACAACTCAAAATCTTTTGCTAACAAATCATCTACTGATTCTGTGCTATCTTCTTTAGCAGTATTTTTATGGTTTTCAAGATGCCCAGAAAGGTCTCTTTCTTTAACTCGATCAAAACCTTTACTTTCTATTTTCTCAACCTTCACGCGATTAATAATAATGTCAGGTTCAATACCTTTTGCTTGGATAGAGTGTCCATGAGGCGTGTAATAACGAGCGGTGGTTAATTTTATTGCTCCACCATTATTAAGAGGCATGAGTGTTTGCACTGAACCTTTACCAAAGCTAGGCCTACCAACAATTAAGCCACGTTTTTGATCTTGCAATGCTCCCGCTACAATTTCAGATGCCGAAGCGGACCCTTCATTAATAATGACGACAATAGGCTGCCCTAACAGAGCATCGCCATTTTTTGCTTCAAACGTCATCTTAGAATCTTCTATTCGTCCTTTGGTATAAACGATAAGACCTTCTTTCAAGAAAGCATCTGATACTTGAACCGCGGCACGTAGAACCCCGCCTGGATTATTTCTTAAATCTAATACCAAACCGTTCAAAGGAGATTCATTTTCTTTTTCAAGTTCATTTATGGCTTTAATTAAGTCTGAACCTGTTCTTAGTTGGAATTGACTAATTCTGACATAACCCATACCATTAGTAAGCAATTTACTTCGAACACTATTTACTTTAATTATCGCTCTTGTTAGCTCAAGGATAATAGGGCTGGTTTCGCCTTCTCTTGCAATGGTTAATTTTATTTTTGACCCAGGCTTGCCCCGCATCAGCTTGACTGCTTCCATTAACGACTTACCTTTTACTGGTTTATCATCTAATCTGATAATTAAGTCACCAGCTAAAATACCAGCTTTTTGTGCGGGCGTATCATCAATAGGGGAAATGACTTTAATAAAACCATCTTCCATGCCGACTTCCATTCCTAGTCCGCCAAACTCACCAGAGGTATGCTCTTCCATTTTTTTAAAGGTTTCTGCTGGTAAATAAGCCGAGTGAGGATCTAGGTTCGATAACATTCCTCCAATAGCACCTTCTAAAAGCTTATTATCTTCTACTGAGTCGACATAATATCTAGAAACTCTTTCATAAACTTCTACAAATGAACGTAATTCTTCCATAGGTAAGTTTAGTTTCCCCGCAGAAGACTGAACAACAGGGGACTGTTGATCACTACCTGCGAAGACACTTGTGCCGACAACCAACACCGCACCAAGAATAGTGCCAATTAACACCCAAGAAATTTTTCTAAAAAATAATTTATTCACCATATCTCCAAGTTTGGGATAAACAAAAGTAATAGTCATTATAAATCAACTTTAAGTGACATTAGTAGAGATTTTAACTAGAATACGCAGAAATAAATAAAAAACGATTGACTTACTTAGGGATTGTTACAAGCATGCAAGAATCAGAATTAGCAATGAAAGAAGAAAATATTGAGAAAGCATCTAAAGCTTTAAAAGCAATGGGACACCCTTTAAGGTTAAAAATACTCTGCGTATTAGGGAATAAAGAACTGCCCGTTATGGATATTGTTGCTAAAGTAGGAACAACTCAAAGCAATATTTCACAGCACATAGATATTCTAAGAGAGAAAGAAATTATTGTTTCTCGAAGAGAAGGCTCTAAGATTCTTTGTAAGGTTCGCGACGTGCAAATATTAGAGCTACTAGAGTCAATGCAAAGAACTTTTTGCCAGACTTAAAGCATTTAACTAATACACATCACGAACATAACGCTTAGATTTCTTCAAGGCGTTAATATAATTAACTGCCTCTTCTTTATTCATCTTTCCGTGTTCCATCACTACTTCATGTATAGCCACATCAACATCTTTTGCCATACGGATTGCATCACCACAAATATAGAAGAAAGCACCGTTTTCTAGCCATTTAAAAAACTCTGCTCCATGCTCTTTGATACGAGTTTGAACATAAATCTTTTCAGCTTGATCCCGTGAAAAAGCTAAATCTAGTCGTAAAAAGCCCGATGCTTCCATCGCTTCTAACTGCTCACGGTAAATAAAGTCACTTTCTTTATTGCGGTCACCAAAAAATAACCAATTTTTACCTGTGGCTTTGCGCGACTCTCTTTCTTCTAAGAAGCCTCTAAAAGGGGCAATACCAGTTCCTGGACCGACCATAATAATATCCACACTATCATCATCAGGCACAGAGAAAGCCTTATTAGGAGCAAAGTAACACTGAACCCCTTCGCCTTCTTCTACCATATCCGCAAGGTAAGTTGAGCAAACACCATTATGCTCACGACCTGCTAGATTATAGCGAACACTACCAATGGTTAAATGAACTTCATCAGCATGTGCATTGACACTAGATGAAATGGAGTAGGCTCTTGGTGCAATCGGTTTAATACAGTCTAAAAACTCTTCTAAGGTTATTTTTGCTTCAGGGTATGCATTTAATAAATCAACAGAATCTTTGCCGTACAAAAATTCATTTAACTCTGTGTTTTTATTTTCACTAACCAAGTCTGCAAAAACCTTATCGTTTGAACGTTGCGAAATTAGTTTAATAAAATCTTTAGACGGCGTGCGAATCTCAACCGTATCGGTTAACAAGGCTTGTAAAGAAACCGATTCTCCACCAAATTGACAAATATGGTCTGATGAGCAATTAAAAATGGTTAACAGTTCAGCAACTAAAGAGGGTTGATTGCGAGGAATAATGTTTAAAGCATCGCCCGCATTATAAGTTTCTCCCGTGCCAGCGATTGAAAACTCAAAGTGCATTATTTCTTTACTGGATTCGGCACTTGTTAGTCTACGTTTAAGGGTCATAGGAGCTGACATTGGATTTTTACGCCCAAATTTAGATTTTTCTTTTTTAGGGGCTGTGTTTCCAGAGCTAACTGAAGAATTAGACATTCCACCATCAGACCCCTTGTCTTTAATGGCATTTAAAGCTTTCTGTGTCCACTCTGCTGCCAAATCTTCATAGTCAACATCACAATCTACTCGGTCAGCAATTCGAGTTGCCCCTAATTGCTCTAAGCGTTCATCCCACTGTTTGCCACTTAAACAAAAATCATCATAACCTGTGTCGCCTAAAGCCAGTACGGAAAAGAAGGTGTTGTTAAATTCTGGAGCCTGATCAGAACTAATTTCTTCCCACAAGGCGACCGCATTATCAGGCATTTCACCCTCGCCATAGGTGCTGATACAAATTAAAATTCGCTCTGCACTAGCTAATTCGGCTAAATCAACATCGTCCATATCCATGACGACAGGCGACAATCCTAGCAATTTTGCTTCATCAGCTGCTTCATAAGCACAGGTTTCTGCATTACCCGTTTGAGTTCCATAAAGAATAGTGATCGGTTTTCCAGCAACCTGAACGACTGCTTCATCTGATTTTGTAATCTGTAGATGCGAGTGTAAACCAGCAAAAAAACCACTTAACCAAACCTTCTGTTCCCCTGAAAAAGGTACATCTGTAGGTAACATCGGTTTTTTAAATTTATCATTTAAATCAGTCATTTTTTTGCACCCTTATTCTTTTAAATCTAACAATTGTATTCTGCGGCAACAAATTCAGCAATCACCCCAGTATTAAATTTTGCCATTTTACTTTCAATACTTTCATGTTCGCTTAATGCCAAGCGGTTAATTCTATCGCGATGAATAATCCATACTGTCGTACCAAAAGCCTGTGTATCCGAAACTTCTCTTAAAGCTAAGGAGGTTTTATAGTCCTCTAAGCGTTTTGCTGCCAAGAAAGTTGCCAAGGTTGCATCATCATAGTCATCTAAAACGCCACGTGCATCTTTAGCAATATGATCTAATAACTTGGAATCTAAAGTCACTATTAATTTCTTAGCTATCATACTTGCTTTAGACGTATCGGTTTTCAGAGCTTGTTCCATCGCTACATTAAGTATAGCAACTTGGTTAATTATATCTGCGGTAAGCTTATCATTCTGCTCATTGCCTTGTTTATCATAATCGGGAACTTTGCCAGCAAACAAGTCAACCTTAGCGTCATAAGCGGCTTTAATTCTCTTAACCCCTTTTTCACTAACATTCAAACTCAATTCCTCAATCATATTCTTACGGTCGCACAGTTCAATAATCCGTTCTGTCGTGTGGAAATTGTATAGTGCTTTAGGAATAATAACATGAAAATTGGCAATTTCATCTTCCCAGTTAGCTAATATTTTTGCGACCTTAGCTGAACCCGTTTTCTTTAAATGATTATTTAAATGAACCAGTAAAGCGACTCTTTGCCCCTGCATAAGTTCGTCGTTATCTGCCAAGTCTAATACCACAACAGAATCAGTAGAGTGATTGGTTTTTATACTATGGCTAGGATCATATTGATAGGCTGTTCCGCCACTCATTCCGTTACCAAAACCTTTACCGAACACGCCAAGGTTAACAATACTGCCGTTAGTCATATATTCGGCACAGAAATCACCGACACCTTCAATAACGGCAATAGCACCAGAATTACGCACACCAAAACGATCACCTGCTTGTCCAGCAACGTAGAGTTTTCCACCCGTTGCGCCAAATAAGGCAAAGTTACCAATTAACACATTGCCTAGTTCAGTTACACAACCTCCACCAGGACATTTAACAACAATTACCCCACCTGATTGTGATTTACCAACACCATCATTACAAGTTCCAGTATGTATTAAGGTAATACCTGTATTGTTAAATGCACCAAAACTTTGCCCTGCCGCTCGTGCAGTTTTAACGGTTACCGTTCCTTCTTCTAAGACACGGCGACCGTTATTTAAAGTCATAACTGCTGGGTGAGAATCCGCTTGTTCGGCAGTTAGCTCATAATTTAAGAAACGCTCTACATCAACAGCAAACTGTCCGCCAGTGGTTTTATTTCGGTTAGTTAAATCACCTACATCAATGACAATATGATGATTGTCATCAGCTTGATCAAATTGCTTTTTAAACTCTTTAAACATTAAGTCATCAGCGACAAAGTCTGCTTCTAAATAAACCGTTTTTTCAACCTTAACTTCTGCCACATGTGTCAGCATAGAATGCAAATACAAACGACCAGAGATGGCTTTATGCTCTATTAAGTGCAACAAATCAGCCCGTCCTCGAATCGATTGTAAAGAAGGAAAACCGATAGATGCCAAAATGCCACGTATTTCATGTGCCATATTAATATAATATTGGGCTAAAGCTCGTGGGTCGCCTGCATAAACTTCAGGGTTGGTGGTTAAACCAGCAGGACATTTAATATGGCAATTTTTTGCCATTACGCACTTCAACATCATTAAAGCAGTCGTTCCGAACTCAAAGGAATCTCCGCCCATCATGGCAGATTTAACCACATCCATGCCTGTTTGGTGAGCATTTGAACAACGCAAAACCACTTTATCTCTTAAACCATTTTCTGCCAAGGCTTGGTGAACTTCTACAATACCAATTTCTGCTGCTCTACCAGTATGTTTAATACTGGTGACTTGTGCAGCACCTGTTCCACCGGTATTTCCTGCCACGTTAATAACATCCGCTCCTGCCTTGGCAACACCAACGGCAATGGTTCCAATTCCTTCAGAAGAAACCAGCTTAACCACGACTCTTACTCTAGCCGCTTTTGCATCATGAATTAACTGCCCTAAATCTTCAATGGAATAGGTATCGTGATGTGGTGGTGGTGATACTAACTCTACACCAGGTGTTCCACCACGAGCGGCGGCAATTTCAACCGTCACCTTAGCCGAAGGCAGTTGCCCACCTTCACCTGGTTTTGCCCCTTGTGCTAGTTTTATTTCAATTTCTTCTAGGTTAGGATCTGCCAAATAGCCTGTCCAGATACCAAATCGACCAGAAGCAAACTGTTTAATTTTACTCGACTTGATGGTGTTATAACGATTAGAGTTTTCTCCACCCTCGCCAGAGTTACTCATCGCACCGACCATATTGGTTCCGTGGGCGACTGCTTCGTGAGCTTGAGCTACTAAAGCTCCGTGGCTCATTGCTCCAGAGGCAAATGTTTGAGTAATTTCGTGTGCTGGCTGTATATCGCATAACTCTAATGGAGCAGGAGTGCTAACAATATTATTAATAAAGAAGGCGATATTTTCTGCATCATTATCTAACCATTCTTTAACCGCAGAAATAAATACGTTATTTAGAGTGTCATCATCTAGCAATACTTGAACAGAACCCTTATCGACACTAGCTGAACGGACACCCTGTATTGCAAAGTGACCATTGCAATTAAAATTAAAAGAAGAAAGAGCCTTCACAAATTCGGCTTGTGTTGTACAGCCAATAATACTAACAGGCATTGCCATCACATCTCGCATGGTTGATGGTCTATCTAAACGTTCTTCATGCAACATGGTTGAAAATTGTTTATAAGCATCGGTAATTTGATGGCTATCTATTTGTTCTGGAGTACGCTTCTCATAGCTGGTATCTTTATAGCTATCATCTTCTGGTAAGATTTTTGTTTGTTCACCATCTTGGTTCTTATCAGCAAAAACAATCTCTTCAGAGGTCATGCCACCAAAACCACGCACCGAAACATTACCAAAGCTATGTCCAGCTCCATCCGCGCGCTCTTTAAACAAACCTAGCAAAGGAATTTCTTTTTCTTCGTTAATGTCTAGCATGGTTTTATGCCAAACAGCCGAACTTTTAGCAATTTCAGCAAAACCCACTCCGCCTATTGGCGAATGCACGTTTGGAAATATGTCTTTTAAATCTTCGTCTAAGGTGTCTATAAAATTGGCTTCAAAAAATTCCCCGCCAATATAACTCTCGACAGTACACAAACCAAATTTACCCATGGTTTTCATTAGTGCTTTTTCGACTGCTTTTTGAAAGTTTTTAAGCGATATTTTTACCTTATCAAAAGAATCTGAAAATTCTAAAGCACGGTTATAAACCGTTAGTGGGCAAATAGCTGAGGCACCGAAGCCTAATAACACCGCAATATCATGCGTACTAACTGCTTGTCCAGTTAGATAAACCAAACTTGAATTGAAACGCAATCCATTTTTAATTAACCTTTGATTCACCGCTGACACTAACATAACAGCAGGTAAAGCCGCTTTATCCACTGCTAAATCTTGATCGGTTAGGATAATAATACCCACTTTATTACGAGCTAACTCTTCGACTTCATCGCAGACTTTTTCTACAGAAGCTTTAATGCTGGCTTGATTAGCCTTAGCTTCATCAGCGGAACTATCGCCAAAAAAAGGAGTAAACAAACAATTTACTTTGGCAACGCTTAATTTACCTGCTTTGCCTGCTTGTTCTATTTGCAACAACTGCTGAGGCTGTAAAATCGGCGATTCTAAAGACAGTTGTTGAAAAGGAGTATCACAAAAATTAGGCTTAGAACCTAAAGAAACCCGCAGGGTCATACCATCGGCTTCACGAATAGAATCTAGTGGCGGATTGGTAACCTGTGCAAAACGCTGGCTAAATAAGCGAGACATTCCGCCTTCGTCATCAGACAAGGCATTAGGAGCTCTACCATAACCCATTGCAAAAATCTGTTCTGCACCTTTATTTAGCATAGGGTCAAGGAAGAACTTAAAACTTTCTTGATTCATGCTATAGCCAACATGCTGGGCAGATACTTTGAAACGGTCGTTTAGCTTAAAATCTTCTAAGTTTGCGACAGGTAAATCAGCTAGCGTAATACGTGCCTTTGCCAATAAATCGGTATAATTTTGTTCGGCAGCCATGTTTTCTAAAATAGCATCGGTATGCAACAATTCTTGTGTTGCATGATTAAACATAATCATACCGCCAGCTTCAATTCTCCCGCGTCGAATAACCTCTTCTGGCGGAAAATCAAATTGTCCAGATTCACTGGCGACAGTTAAATACTCTTCGGTTTCTTCTGTTCGTAAAGGACGTAAACCCAACCTATCTAGTCGAGCTCCTACCTTGGTACCATCATAAAAAATAATTGCCGCTGGACCATCATTTTTTTCTTCGTATAAGCTGAAATACTCCAGCATATTACGAACTTCTTTTGAGTAAGAAGGGTCATTTTCCCAAGCTGGAGGCATCATGGCTAATAACGCTTTATCAATTTCCATCTTATCTTCACGGATACGACGTTCTAAGGTTTGGTCTAAACGTGCTGAATCGGACTGACCTTTTGGGAAAGTGACTCGTTTGCCTTTTTGACGTGCTATAGCATCTTCGCTTAAACGGTTTTTACGGTCGGTATTTAACTCTCCGTTATGTGCCATACGGCGAAACGGCTGGGCAAACATTGGGTTAGGAGCGGTATTGGTTGAAAAACGGGTATGGAAAAACAAGGTACTAATTTCATGTAAAGGATTACACAAATCTTTAAAATAAGGCACTACTTCCCATGAGTTTAAACGGGATTTATAGACCTGTGTTTTGGAACTCATAGATAAAGGATATAAGCCTTCGTATTCTTTCTCATTAAAAGCATGGTCTTCAATTGCAATTAACGCATCAACAATTAATGCCTCAAACTCATTCCAATCACTTATATTTTTGGGGCGTAAAAACACCATTTGACCAATCTTAGGCTGGGTTAAACGGCTGGCTTCATTTAAAACTAAATTATCTACAGGTAGGTCGCGCCATAGTTTTATTTCAATGTTTCGAGAAGCAAGTTGTTTTTCAATAACCGATTTGCTTGCTTGCTCGGCATCTTTTCCTGGTGGGAAAAAGAAGTTAGCTACGCCATATTCGCCTGCTTGAAGACTGTCCATACCTGTAATATGGCGGAAAAAGTTAACTGATAAATCAATATTTACCCCTGCTCCATCGCCAATACCTTCCGCACTCATTCCACCACGATGAGGTATTTCACATAAAGCACGGTGTGCTAAAAGCATTGTTTTATGACTTTGTTTACCCGATTTACAGGTAATAAACCCTACACCACAGCTAGAGTGTTCTAAAGTTTTATCATAAAAGCAATGTGACATAAAAAGCGACCTCAAAACCCAAGTAAACCGCCCGCAGATTGCAAGTAAAATGCAACGGAGCTGTATTCAAAATTAAAGTCTTTAACCTACTTGAAACTTTTGCACAGAAAAGCCTTACCGACAGGAAAAAGAGTGGCGGAATAATACACCTAACGAGTCTATTTTGCAAATCTACAACTTAGAAATTATACCAGGGGGAGCCACCCCTGGTGATTCTTAGGGTTGGGAGGTTGTTTTTAAGCAAAAAACAGCTTGATTTAGATCAAAATTGGGTTTAACTCTTAAACTTAGTTATCTTTGGTTTGTTTTTCGCTTTGTTTTGCACTGGTTTCTTGATTGATTTCTTTTTCTTTAGATTTTAAAGGCGATTTATCTTCTTCATACTCATCATCCATAAAAATACTATTAGCAGCCCCATCTAAGTCATCAAAATGCCCTGTTTTTGCCATCCAAATAAAGACCACGACCACTAAGAACCCAAAAAACAACATCAAAGGGATTAAGCCAAACACAACGTCCATTACAACTCCTTCAGTTTAATTGCATCGGCTCTTAGTAAATCTCTTTTTGCCATTGCTTTTTTTGAATAAAAATTACGTATTCGCGCTGCATTACCAATTACCAAAATACTACTTAAAGGCATGGTGATTGCCGCGATTAAAGGCGTCATCATTGCTGCCATCGCAAGTGGCACAAAAATAATATTATAAACAATACTACTCGCGATGTTTTGATGAATTGTTTTCAGCGTTCTCGCCGATAAATCAATTGCGGTATCAATCGACAATAGCTTGCTATTTAGTATAACAATATCCGAGCTGTCCATAGACACATCAGTTCCAGAACCCAGTGCAAATGAAACGTCCGCACAAACCAAGGCAGGAGCATCATTAATACCATCACCAATCATAGCAACCTTTTCCCCTGCCTCTTGTAGTTGCTTAATTTTATCATACTTATCTTCAGGTAAAACTTCTGCAATAACATTAATGCCATTTTCTACACTGGTTAATTTAGCCGCTACCGATTCTGCGACTAGTTGCCTATCGCCACTTAAAATAGTGATTTTTTTACCGCGTTCATGTAAACGGGCGATTAATTCAACAGCACCATCTCTTAGCTCATCTTCTAAAAAGAAAATGGCGACGATACGACCATTTTTAGCTACCCAAACAGCGGTTTGTGAGAGCTTAGCATTGTTTTCTGCTAGCAATAAAAAGTTTTCTGGAATATCTTTTACGAACCCTGTTACCCAGCTTAATGAGCCTATTTGCAAGCTATTTTTTATCCCGTCTTGAAGCACATCTGCACTTAAACCTTTTCCTGCGTGGGCAGTAAAGTTGATTACTTCAAGCTTTGAATCTAATTTAAAATTTTCTGCTAAGTGAGAGCATAAAGCTTTTGCCAAACTGTGTTCCGAGTTTTTTTCAACTGCCAAAACCGCACTTAACAACTTTTGCTCATTAACAGACTTCGCTAGCTGGTAACTACTTAATGCCATTTGCCCTTTGGTCAAAGTACCGGTTTTATCAAAAACAAAATGGTCAATGCTATTTAACACCTCCAATACCGCACCATTTCTAATTAAAATGCCGTGAGAGGCAGAAACCCCTGATGCAACGGCGGTTGCCATAGGCGTTGCTAAACCAAATGCACAAGGACAGGTAATAATTAACACTGAAGTTGCCGCTATCATCGCCACTTCTAAATCAGCGGCAAGAATCCAATAGACAAAACTTAAGGTTGCTAGCACTAACACAATACTAACAAACCAGGGCATAATCCGTTCTGCTATGCGTTGGATAGGGGCTTTTGAACCTTGGGCCTCTTCAACCATGTTAACAATTTTACCTAACGAAGTATTTTGCAAAATAGCCACCACTTCAACCGTTAAAGCTCCGTCTAAATTATGCGTTCCCGCATAAACTCTATCACCCGTTTTTTTACGAATTTCTTTTGATTCACCCGTTAACATGGACTCATCAATATTGCCCGCACCCGATAATAAAACACCGTCAACTGGAATTTTATCTCCTGGCTTGACCAACACAACATTCCCTGCAACTAGCTTTCTAACTGGAACAACTTCAATTCCCTGCTCAGTTTGCTGCCTGGCAATTTTGGGTTGAAGTTGCATCAATCGCTTGGTGGAGTCAATGGCTTTATTTTTATAAATAGCTTCAAGATAACGCCCAATGAGCAACAAGAACACAAAATCGACCATAGTGTCAAAATAAACATCGCCAGAATGATCTACATCAACGGTTACCCAAAAAGAATAAAAATAAGTGGTCAATATACCTAATGAGATGGAAACATCCATTCCCACGGTCTTTGCACGAAGGGAACGAACTGCACCCATAAAAAAGGGTTTGGCAGAATACAAAATAACGGTGGTGGCAATAACAAACGACACCCAATGAAAATAACTTCTAAACTGCGGGTCTTCATCCGCTCCGGCATAGAGAGCAATTGCAATCCACATGACATTCATCATGGCAAAGCCTGCATAGCCTAACCGATAAAGTAGGTCTCTATTGGCTTTACGGAAAGCGGCTTCACTTTCCGAAGCATCGTAGGGACTGGCATCATAACCAATATCATTTAAAATTTTAACCAATTCAGACAGGTTAATCTTATCGTTATCCCAACGAATTTTGATTTGCTTATTGGTAAAGTTAACCTTTGCCATTTTAACTGAGTCAATTCTTGCCAAAGTATGCTCAATTAACCAAATACAAGCAGCACAATGAATTGCCTCTGAAATTAGGGTAATTTCTCGTGTTTTAGATAATTTGGCAACAAACTGGGATTGAACTTCATCATAGTCCAAAAAGCTAATATCGGCACTAGGCGGAGGCGGAGGATTAATTTGCTCGCCATCTTGAATTCTTTTATAAAAGCTTTCCATACCTGCTTCATAAATAACATCACAGACACCTGCACAACCATGACAACAAAAATCACGACTTTTACCTATGATAGCTTTAGTAACAACCTCTCCAGCGGGAATAGCTTGGCTACAATGAAAGCATAACTGAGTCGCCAACCTTTAATAATCCCCTTTAACCATAATCGTTTTGCCTACATGAAACACCTGTTCGCCTCTCAATATTTCCATAACCAATTCATACTGCCCTTTAAGTGGTAAATTAACGGTTGCGGTATAAAGTCCATATTCATCGGTTGCTGAAAATTCTACCTGCCCATCATAATCTTTATCTGATGGTCGGTAATAATAGAGTACGGCGGTATCTACAGAAAAAACCACACCATTTTCATCTCTAACTCTTAAAGTAAGCGGATGGTCTTTGCCGACGACAAGCTCGGGCAGATCAAATTCCATTTGCCAACCAAGCTCTTCCATAGCTTTTCTTTTTTCCATAATCAGAGCCATGCCCTTACCTTTTTCATAAAAATCTGGCACGATCAAACCTGGTGAAGTAACTATTGCCATACTGACCATAAAAAAGTTTACTGCCAACACCGTTAACATAATTGAAAACCAACCAATTATGAAAGGATTTTTCCAAAATCGACTCCAATCTCTGGTGTCTTTTTTTACATTAGCTATCGTATTATCTTTACTCAACTTTCTCTCCTAGCTGGTATTTATAATTATATGGTTAATTATTATATGATTAATTAACGCTTCTTTTTCGATAAAAAATTGCTTGAATATTCCTGATAAATAAGCGGATTATTAACATCTTCAACACGAATCTTGATAGGCAAAATATGACTGGTAATCAATTTACGAGGAATTCGCACCAGTAGCTGGGCGCTACCCTTACTAGCCGCTTCCACGAACATGACTCTGTCGACCACATAAGTTAACCCTTCCTGCCCCGTTACTACAACGCTTAACTCCAGCTCTTTATCGGTTTTATTCACAACTTTAACATAAAACTTATTCTGAACAGTGCCATCAGACATCATAACAAATAATGGCGCACGCTCTTGAATTACTTTTACATCGATAGGAGCCATTGAAAGCAAGCCCCATATGATAGTTGCCGCCGCAACAAACATTATTGAAGTATAGACAATAACCCGCGGTCTTTTAAAAAAAGAAACAAAAGGCTTGCCTGCAAACTCGGCTATAGAAGCGTAACGAATAAGCCCTTTTGGCTTCTTAAGTTTAACCATTACCGAATCACAAGCATCAATACACAAGCCACAAGTGATACAACCAAACTGTTGCCCCTTGCGAATATCAACTCCAGTAGGGCAAACCACAACACATAAATTACAATCAATACAATCACCCAACTCAGATGGTTTTTCTCCAGGTTTAGCACGCTTTAAACGCCCTCTAGGTTCGCCACGCTCAATATCGTAGGTAGGTACGATTGTTTCCGTGTCAATCATCGCTCCCTGTATGCGAGAATAAGGGCAAAAACCCATACAAGTTTGCTCACGTAAAACACCTGCAAAAAATATGGTAAAGCCGCCTAATATAAGAATAATAGAGGTTTCAGTAACGCTCCACTGAAAGTGAAACAAGCGATACCACAAATCAAAAGCAGGAACAAAGTAAGCAACAAAACTAAACCCTGTCATAAAACCAATAAAACCCCATGCCAACCATTTTGGCAACTTGACTCGAATTTTTTTTAAAGACCAAGGTTCATTATCTAACTTAATTCTTTTATTAGGCAAACCCTCAAATTTCTCTTCCAACCAAGTAAAGGCATCCTGCCAGACTGTTTGAAAACAGGCATAGCCACACCAGGCACGACCCGCAATAGCGGTTACCGCGGCCAAAGCAAGGGCAAAAAACAATAGAATAAGTGATAAAACCCAAATATCTTGTGGCAAAATAGTAATCCCAAATATACTAAACTTTCTTTCTGCCAAGTCAAACAAAATTGCCTGTTGACCATTCCACTGGATATAAGGAAACAAAAAGAAAGCTAACCAACTAAGCATAATTAAATTTTTAGCTCGCCGAAAAAGACCCCCCATCCTTTTTGCATGCACAACTCCGCCAGCATGAACGGGCAATAACTCAACACCAATGCTTTGTAAGTTTTTATTTGTGGTATCCATATCATCCAACAACGAACCCGTTTGACGATTGTCTTTATATAAATCGGCTTTATCTACCATCTTTTACTCTCCTAACGCAGCAAAACAAGCTCCTACTTGCATTACTACTAGCCACTTTGGTTATTTTTACACCCTCCAGTGCAACTAGTGTTTTTTATGGCTCCCTATAAAAAACACCAATAAACAGCCCAAACACAAAAAAGGGCCTTAACGGCCCCCTTAAAAACATATTAAAACTATCTAACTACTTCTTTAAATCAAGCTCTTCAGCTTCATCA
>CAZZKU010000005.1:0-19283 GCA_964654635.1 uncultured Piscirickettsiaceae bacterium
CCACGCAGAATTTCAATTAGTTGTTAAGTGTTTCCTTAACTGGCACTTATGTAGACATTAAAAGCAAGATTGCAGAAGAAACTATTTTTTGTGACTACTATAAAGATTTTTTTCATGAATTAATTGATATCTGAATTGATAAAGAGGTTGAATTGGTAGGGGAAAGTCGCGTTCATAATAAACAGTTCTAATTTTATTCCTCTCAAAGAAAACGCTTTAATCTATTTTTGCTCCATTCTCTAAAAGAGGGTAGAATACGGTTAACTTTTAAGCGGTATTTAATACAAATAATTTATGCAAAAACTTATTAAAAAAGTAGTTTCTCTTTTTTCATCCAATTCAGTTGAGCCGGCCAGCTATTCAGTAAATTGTAAGGTGATTCCTTGCCAGGAACATAATATATCTAGAAGCCAAATTGACAAGGGTGCTTTAGATGTTTTATACGGTCTAAAACGTGCTGGTTACGATGCCTATTTAGTGGGTGGAGCGGTTCGAGATTTGTTGATTGGACTAGAACCAAAAGACTTTGATATAGCAACCAATGCCGAGCCTGAGCAAATTAAACGAGTTTTTAAGCACCGTTGCCGTTTAATTGGTCGTCGTTTTAGGCTCGCCCACGTACATTTTGGACGTAATGTTATTGAAGTTGCAACACTTCGTGGCGATGGTGAGGGAGAATCATCACAGGTTTCTCGTAAAAAATTAAATCATACTCGTGCAACAAATGATGCTGGCAAGCTGTTAAGAGATAACGTGTACGGTACGATTGATACAGATGCCTACCGTCGTGATTTTACCGTGAATAGTTTGTATTATGATATTAAAACCTTTTCGGTTCTTGACTATACTGGTGCGATGGAGGATATTAAAAAAGGTCAGTTGCGCTTAATTGGTGACCCAAAAACTCGTTATCGAGAAGATCCTGTGCGGATGATTAGAGCGATTCGATTTGCAGCAAAGTTAGGCTTTGAAATTGAAGAGGCAACCAAAGCCCCAATTTATAAAATGGGCAGTCTTTTAAAAGATGTTTCTCACGCCAGAATGTTTGAAGAAGTTTTAAAAATGTTCCATAGTGGTGCTGGGGTAGAAGTGCTTAGGCAGTTAAGGTATTACCAGCTGTTTCAATATATTTTCCCTCAAACCAATGAATTGTTTGATAATCCTGAAGATAGTTTCCCTGAAAAGTTAATTATTGAAGCCTTAAAAAGTACCGATATTCGGATTAAATCTGGTAAAGGGGTCAATCCTTCATTTTTGTTTGCTGTCATGTTGTGGGAACCGATGATGAATCGAATGGAGGCCTATTTGGATGATGATTTAACTCATCAAGATGCTTTGCATGCCGCTGCTAATGATGTCATTGGCGCACAAATTAGCTCGACCGCTATTCCTAAAAGATTTACTGCCCAAATACGTGAAATATGGAGTTTACAATTTAGGTTGCCACGCTATAAGGGGGCACGTGCTCAAAAGTTAAGAGAGCATGTCCGTTTTAGAGCTGCCTATGACTTTATCGCTATTCGAGTGGCGGCAGGAGAAGATGAACTGGCCCCTATTTTTGACTGGTGGACAGAGTATCAAGTTAAAAACCCAATAGATCAAGTTGCTTTTGCAAATGATTTGCGTAATAAAGAGCGTAAGCGTCAGCCCAGAAAAGGGCGGAACCCTTACCGAAAAAGAGCCTAATAATTTTGTCTAGCGTTGCCTTTATTGGTCTGGGCAGTAACTTAAATAACCCTGTCTCTCAAGTTGAGTTGGCGATAACTAATTTAGCCAAATTACCTAAAACTCAACTGCTTAAAAGTTCTTCTTTATATTTCTCCAAGCCGCAAGGGCCACAAGATCAGCCCGACTTTGTTAATGCGGTGGCTAAGGTCGAAACGGGGTTAAGTGCGGAAGAGTTATTAACTGCTTTACAAGAGCAGGAACGCGCTCATGGTAAAAAGAAAATAAGAGAGTGGGGAGAGAGAATAATAGATTTGGATATTTTATTATTTGGCGAGCAAGTAATTAAAACTGCCAACCTACAAATTCCTCACCCACAGTTGTCTTTACGGGATTTTGTATTAATTCCATTGCAACAAGTAGAACCTAGCTTGTCTATTCCAGGGCATGATGCTAGTTTAGAGTCATTAATCCTTTCTTTACCTAGTCGGTTTGTAAAATGAAATTATCTTTATCTAAAATAAAAAAAATGAAATTAGCCAAGCAGAAAATTGTTTGCATAACTGCCTATGATGCAACTATGTCGCATTGGGTTGGTGAAGCAGGGGTAGATGTGATTTTAGTAGGGGATTCTTTAGGCATGGTTGTGCAAGGGCATGATACGACCTTACCCGTTTCGTTAGACAGTATGGTTTACCACGCTTCAATGGTGCAAAGGGCAAACACTAAAGCGTTATGCATTGTCGATTTCCCGTTTATGACCGATTTAGATTTACCAACCGCTCTGGCATCAGCCGCTAGGTTAATGAAAGAGGGCTTGGCGAACATGGTTAAGCTAGAAGGTGGCGTACGAGCCGTGCCTATTATTGAAGCTTTAGCTAAGTTGGGCGTACCTGTTTGTGGGCATTTGGGGCTGTTACCACAGTTAGTTGAAAAAAAAGGCTATAAGGTTGTTGGTAGGGATGATGAATCGGCGGCTTATTTATTGTCTGAAGCTTTAGCAGTGGAAGCGGCTGGAGCAGACATGTTGGTTTTGGAGTGTGTGCCATCCACCTTAGCCAAAAAAATTACTGAAAAGTTAACCATTCCCGTTATTGGTATTGGTTCGGGGGCGGATACCGATGGACAGATTTTGGTGCTAACTGATGTTTTAGGTTTAACCGTCGGTGCTGTTCCTAAGTTTTCAAAAAACTATTTATCTGCAAACAATACAACGGTTCAAGCTGCTTTAAAAGACTATGTTGATGAAGTCAGAGCAAAGAAATTTCCTACCAGTCATCATTTGATAGATTAAACCCCTTTAGTATGCAAGTTATTCACACCATTCATGATTGCTCTCAACAGGTAAAAACTTGGAAACAACAAGGTTTAAGCGTTGCTTTTGTGCCGACTATGGGCAACCTGCATGCGGGGCATTTGTCTTTGCTAGCCTTGGCTAAGTCAAAAGCGGATAAAGTGGTGGTGAGTATTTTTGTAAACCCTTTACAATTTGCTGAAGGAGAAGACTTTTCTCAATATCCGCGTACTTTAGAGCAAGATTGTAAGCAGCTCGATTTTGCTGGTTGTGATTTGGTGTTTGCTCCAAAAGTTAATGAAATGTATCCGCAAGGAGCTTTAACCAAGGTTGTTGCTCCAAATAGGATAACCACTATTTTAGAAGGTGAGAGTCGTCCAGGACATTTTGATGGCGTTACCACGGTGGTGAATAAACTTTTTAACATTGTCTTGCCTGATATTGCAATTTTTGGGCAAAAAGATTACCAACAATGGTGTGTGTTAAAAAAAATGGTTACGGATTTGTCGATGCCCATTAAAATGATTTGTGCTCCTATTGTTCGTGCCGAAGATGGCTTGGCATTAAGTTCAAGGAATCAGTATTTAAGCAGTGAGCAGAGAAAAATAGCACCGACTTTGCAACAAGAATTATTGAAAATCAGGCAACAAATATCATCACCCTCCTTTTCTCAAAACTTTGCAGAAGTAGAGTCACAGGCTTGTGATAATTTAATAAAGTCGGGTTTTGATGGCGTTGATTATATTAGAATTGTTTGTGCTGATAGTTTGATGCCTGCTAATAAAAAAACCATTAATAAAGTGGTTTTAGCGGTAGCTAGATTAGGGTCAACAAGGTTGTTAGATAACGTTTTAATATAACATTTTAGACCCCACCCCTGGCGATTTTTAGGTTTTTAACACTTCAAATCAACCTGTATTACGCATTCCTGCGGCAATTGCATTAATGCTGTTTAATAACGGGGCTAGCCAAACTTCTCTTTCTTCTGCAGATAAAGATTCATCTTTGTAACGTTTTAATATCGATATTTGGATATTATTTAACGGTTCAAGATAAGGTTCACGGCGTTGTAATGACAGTGCTATTTGTGGCGTGTCTGCCATTAGATAGTCATTGCCACTAACTTGCAAGCTACTTTCAACCGTTTGGGTGTGTTCGGCAGAAATCATGTTGTATATTTTACTGGCTATCTGTTGGTCTTTAGCAATAGTGCTATAGCCTTTACCAATAGATAGGTCGGTTTTAAATAGTGCCATTTGAATGTTGCTAATTAATCCGCGAAAAAATGGCCAGTTTTTATACATTTCTTTTAATTGTTCGTTACCTTTATCACCATCTTGTTCATCTGCCCAAGATCTTAATGCTGTCCCTGTTCCATACCAGGCAGGGAAAGTTAGCCGAGCTTGTGCCCAACCAAAAATCCATGGAATAGCTCGGATAGACGATTTAGACAAGTTGCCTTTTTTACGATGTGAAGGGCGAGAACCAATGTTTAATAAGCCAATTTCATTAACCGGTGTGGCTTCGTAAAAGAAATTGAAAAAGCCATCGGTATGATCGGTTAGTTCACGGAAAGAGTTTTCCCCTTTCTTGGCCAATGATTGCATAGCCGCTAGGTATTCGGGCTTGTCATCTTCTGGCTTACGGACTAGGCACTTAGATGCTTTCATTAGTCCAGTCACACCAAGAGACAGCTCATACATGGCGGTTTCGGCATTGCTGTATTTAAATGACAGCACTTCACCTTGTTCGGTAAATTTAATTTGACCTCGAACCGTGCCTGTTGGCTGGGAAAGAATTGCATTGTGTGTTGGGCCACCACCACGTCCGACCGTGCCACCACGTCCGTGGAATAAGCGGCAGTTAATGCCGTAGTCATCAGCTAACGCCATAATTTGCTGTTGGGCTTGGTATAGTGTCCATGAAGAGGAAAGGTTGCCTCCGTCTTTAGCAGAATCAGAATAACCCAGCATAATCTCTTGGGTTTTTCCTGAAGCCATTAACAACGCCATATAGGTTGAGTTTTCAAATAGAGCGGTGGTAACGGGGACGATATGTTCTAAATCTTCTATGGTTTCAAACAAGGGTGAAACTTGAATATCACAATAAGGTTTGCCGGCATTGTAACCTGCTAAACCTGCCTGGTGAGCAAGGAAAAGCACTTCCATTACATGGCTTGCTTCGTGAGTCATTGAAATAACATAGTTATTAAATGCTTTAGGGCTTATTTCAGCACGCATTTTTTTCATTACCTGAAAAACTTCTAGCACTTCAATGGTCATTTCTTCTAAGTCTAGATGAGATGTATCAATAATGGTCGGAGAGCTGACTTGGCTAGCTAGGCAAGTTAGTTTTTCTGCTTCGGACAAGTTGGAGTAGTCAATGCCTAAGTGAGACAGCAGGTCAGTTACCGCATCGGAATGAATGTTCGATTCTTGTCTAATATCTAAACGCATTAGGTAAAAACCAAAGGTTTTAACTAGGCGGATAAGGTCTTTAAGCTCTGCATCGGCAACAATCTGGTCGCCATGATTGCACAATGAATTGTAAATTAACTCAAGGTCTGCTAAAAAGTCATTTTCAGAAGCGTAGCAAAAAGTTGGTTTATCAGTTTCGATACCATTTAATTGGTTTTCAACATGCTTTAAGTTTTGTTGTAATCGACCACGCATTAAGTATAAGAATCGACGATAAGGTTCATCTTTATGGCGGTCTGAACGACGGTGAAAGACCATTTCTTGTAAATCACTGTCAATGATAGTGGCTTTATTGATAACTTCTTGGTCAATATCGGCAATGTAACTAGACTGGGTTAGTTGGTTACTAAGCTCAAATACGCGTTTCTCATATTCATATAAAACAGCACGGGTCTGCATTAAAAGTGCGTTAACGGTTGTTTGGTGGGTAACAAAGGCATTACCATCTCTATCGCCACCAATCCAAGAGCCAAAGGTTAAAAATTCAGGTGTTTCAATTTTTGCTTCGGGGTAATGTCTTGCCAGCGCTCTTTCCATATAACGATAAATGGTAGGAACAGCGGTAAATAAAGATTGGCGGAAATAATAGATTCCGTTACGTATTTCATCTTGTACGGTTGGTTTAGTACGACGAACTTCATCGGTTTTCCATAGAATTTGTAACTGATATTTCAGTTTTTTGATAATTTCTTCTTGTGCATAAGGGTTTTTATAATTTTCAGCTTCATTGTAGGCATCTAAAGTTATAAATATTTTACGCAAATTGTTCATTACCGCACGGCGTTTTGATTCAGTTGGGTGGGCAGTGAAAACGGGAATGTATTCTAGTTTGTCAATAATGGTTTTTACTTCATCAGCACTTAAGCCCTCGGCTTTAAATTCGCCGATAGTTCTTAATACGGAACCCATCCAAAGAGGACCGTCTGATTTTAACTGGCTTTGACGTTCATGGAACTGATTTTCTTCTTCGGCAAGGTTAACCAAGCTAAAATATAGGTTGAAAGCGCGAATAATTAAGGCAAGGTCGGCGGGGCTTTGTTGGTCGATAAATTTTTGTAGTTCTTCTCTAAGAACAGTGTCTTCTTTTTCATGTAGCTGAATATAGCCTTTTCTAAGCTTTTCAACCGCATCTAAAATGGGTTTTCCCACTTGAGATTCTATTACTTCTCCTAGTAATCCGCCAAGAAGTTTAACTCTAGATCTAAGGTGTTTATCGCGCGACTTATCATGTAAAATTTTATCTGAATTATTAAGCACTTCTGTTTACCTGTTTTGAGTATTCAACAGGAAATTATAACATGATAAAACAACTGGGAAACCCAAAAATCGCCAGGGGGTGGTGTATGTGTTAATGGGTGATCGATTTTTTTATATCCCAACGGTCATGAACCCAAAGGTATTGGGCTGGGACTTGGTTAATTTCCTGTTCATATAGTTGGTGCAATACTAAAGTGTCTTGATAGTCATCACCGCTGGGGAAGTTGTCTAGCGGTGGTGAGATGGTTAAGATATATTGCCCATCTATTCTTTTGGTAAAACAGGTCACTACCTTCGCTTTGCCTAGTTTAGCTAGTTTATTGACCCCTGGATTACTGGGGGCTTTAATACCAAAAAAAGGCACTTTTATTGAACCTTTTGAACGGTATCTTTGGTCGGGCAATATCAGTATGTTGTTGCCTTTTTTAAGCGACTTTATCATTTGACGGGTTTGACTATTAGCAATAGGTTCTACTCGGCGACCATCACTAGAGTTAATGGTTCTATTTTTTTTAATTAGGTAGTCCATTAACGGGTTATTGTGTGCCCTATAGATTGCTTCATAAGGTGTTTTTAATGAAAGGGCAAAACCTGTAACGTGAATGGTTGTAAAGTGTGGGATAATGATGATTAACCCTTGTTTAGAATCATGTTGTAAGTTTTCTGCACCGCGAATTTCTATTTTATCTATAAATGAAATTTTCTGAGCAGAAAAGTTTTTAAAACGGTTTATCATGTTTTCTTCAAACAGGCTTATTCCTAGCGATTGAAAATGTTCTTTTAGAATAGCTTTGTTTTGTTCTACTGAATGGTTGGGAAAGGCTAGGTTGATGTTTTTAAAAGCCAATTTCCGTCGGCTTTTGGCTAGCTGGTAAAATAGATTGCCGAGCTTTTCACCCAATGTTAAATTCCATGAATAAGGCAGGTAAGAACATGGTTTTAATATAGCAAATCCTAGCCAAATCCCCCAGTATTTTGGGCATAAAAACCACCAAGAAAATTGTGGTTTATTGTTCATCTTGATACACGTTATTCATTAAAATTGCCCTGTTGGTGTAATGCTGCATAAGCCCCTTTTTGCTTAATTAATTGTTGGTGATTGCCCTCTTCTATAACCGAGCCTTTACTCATTACCAAAATATTGTCGCAGTTTACAATGGTGCTTAATCGGTGAGCAATAACAATCACGGTTTTGTTTTTTTGCAACTCTTCTAGCGCCTGTTGAATATACATTTCAGACTCGTTATCAAGAGCCGATGTTGCTTCGTCTAATATTAAAATAGGGGCATTTTTTAAGAAAGCTCGTGCCAGAGCAATCCGTTGTCGTTGCCCACCAGATAGTTTAGAACCATTATCGCCAATTTGGGTTTGCAATCCATCTGGTAGTTGTTCAATAAATTCCCAAGCATGAGCTTGTTTAGCGGCGGTGATAATATCTTGTTCAGAGGTGTCTTTTTTACCAAAGGCAATATTTGCCTGTATGCTGTCGCTAAATAAAACAATATTTTGGCTAACAAAACCGATGTTTTGGCGCAGATGGTGTAGTTCAATTTCGTTAGAAATAGAATCATCAAATTTTATTTCACCCTGCTCAATATCATAAAAACGAGTAATTAAATTAACCAGAGTTGATTTTCCAGAGCCTGAGCTTCCTACCAGAGCGGTGGTTGAGTTGGCAGGGAAGGTTGCACTAAGTTTGTTTAAAGCCAGTTGATCTGTACCGGGATATTGAAAAGAGACATTTTTTAATGAAATATTGCCGTTAAATTTGGGTTTAAGTAACCCAGTATTTTTTTCAGAAGGCATATCTAATAATTCAAAAATACTGGCAGCGGCCGCCATTCCGCGTTGAATAACCACGTTAATAGTGGTTAAACGGCGAATGGGTTCAAAAATCATTGCCATTGCAGTGATGAAGGCAATAAATTCACCAGGGGTAAGCATATCTTCGGCAGACATGCGTGAGGCAATATAAAGTATCGCAGATAAAGCAACTGCTGCCAATACCTGTACTAAAGGTACGTTAATGGCAGACACTTTAACCACATCCATTGTATGTTTACGCAGTGTTTCAGCGGTGTTGAAAAAACGCTTTTCTTCGTATTTTTCAGCACCAAATATTTTAATGTCTTTATGTCCGTTTAAGCCTTCTTCTAATCGATGAGTGAGTTCGCCCATGCTTTGTTGCATTTCGGTACTAGAATTACGCATCAACTTACCCGCACGGTCAATAACAAAGGCAATAATAGGTCCTACAATTAACATTAATAAAGTCAATTGCCAAGAGGTATAAAGTAGAAAAGCCAGTAAGCCTAAAATGATAAAAGTATCTCGAATAATAACAATCCAAGCTTGGCTTAAAGCCGCTCCTACTTGCGGTACATCGTAGGTTATTTTAGATAGTAATTTTCCGGTTGTGTATTGTTGGTGGGTGGCAAGAGGCAGGCTATTTAGTTTAGTAAACATTTCAGCTCTAATGTCTAAAATAGCTTTGTGAGCAACCCATTCACTGGTTACTTTACTTACATATTCAGCAAAGCCTTTTATGACAAATACCAATAAAATCAGCAGAGGAATCATGATGATAGAATCAGCATCTTTGGCAATTAAGCTGTCATCAACAAGTGGCTTAAGCAGCATTGGCATTAAAGGTTCCATGCCTGCTGCTAGTATTAAGGTAATTAAGGTTAAAACGACTACTTTCCAGTAGGGTTTGATATAACCTAATAGTCGTTTGTATAAATAAGCGGTTTGTTTATCTAGCACAATTTATTCTCGACGTAATATTTTATTTACCACAATATTTGCCCAGCCCTTAGCCTGAAATTCGGCGTTTAGTTTGGGCTTATCATAGTGGTTATGTACCCAGTCGATAAAACTAATATCGGGGTTTTGTTCTTCAAATTTTAAAAAAGCTTCAAAAAAAATATCCAACTTACCCGTGTCTGCCCAACGAAAATGACCGTATTTCATGCTAAGTTCTGATAACGCTTCTTTAATGGGTTGTTTTAAAATAAAGTGCTTATAAAAAACGCTCATCATACCCGCTCTATCTGCCCCCGATTTACAGTGGATTAAAATAGGGTAGGTTGCGGTTTCTAAAATCTGTTTGGCTTTTATTATGTTCTCAGGGTCGGGAAAAGAACGAGAAGACATAGGGTGGTTAATTAAGCTTATCCCAAGTTGGTCGCAAGCCTCTTTTTCAAGCTGGTACTGCCCTGTTGAATCGGCTTTTCTGATGCTTAAAACGGTATTTAAGCCGTGTTTTTTCTTGAGTTTTTTTAAAAACAAAGCCGATGGATGATTGCTACGAAAAGCATTTTCTGACAAAGCATGGTAGTTTCGGTATAGCACTCGAAGAATTTCATGGTCAATAAACCATGCCTCTAAATGAGCTTTAAAGCGTCCGTACTTTGTATTCAGTCTTTCCATTTTTATCTCTAGGCCAATAATTTAAGCTGATTTTACCTTTTATTGCATACGCGGTTAAGGGTTAATGATAAAATCAATAAATTATTTACAGTTTTTAGAAGAGAATTTTATGATTGTTGTTACAGGTGGTGCAGGTTTTATTGGTTCTAACATAGTCAAGGCGTTAAACGCACGGGGTAGAACCGATATTTTAGTGGTTGATAATTTAAAAAATGGTAAAAAGTTTATTAACTTAGCCGATTGCGATATTGCCGATTACCTAGATAAAGACGACTTTCAAGCTAGAATTTTTGCTGAAGAAGGTTTGCCCCAGATAGAATGCATATTCCACGAAGGGGCATGTTCTGCCACTACCGAGTGGGACGGCAAGTTTGTAATGAATAATAATTATGAATATTCCAAAGACCTGTTAGATTATTGTCTTAATCGTAAAATCCCTTTTTTATACGCCTCTTCTGCCGCAACCTATGGCAACGGACCAACTTTTATTGAACAGCGACAATACGAAAAACCACTTAACGTGTATGGTTTTTCAAAGTTTCAATTTGACCAGTATGTACGCCAAGTATTACCGCATGCCGAAAGTCAAATTGTCGGTTTCAGATATTTTAATGTGTATGGCCCTAGAGAACAGCACAAAGGCGATATGGCAAGTGTTGCCTTTAAATTACATAATCAAGTTTTAGCGGGCGAAAAACTAAAGTTGTTTGGTGCTTATGATGGCTATGAAAAAGGTCAGCAAACCAGAGATTTTGTTTATATTGATGATGTGGTTAGTGTCAATTTATGGTTTATGGAAAATCCAGATAAATCTGGGATTTATAACTTAGGTCCTGCGGCAGCCGAGCCTTTTCAAAATATTGCGGACGCAGTTATTGATTTCCATGGCAAGGGAGCTATTGAATATATTCCCTTTCCTGAATCTTTGAAAGGAGCGTATCAGAGTTTTACCCAAGCCGATAATTCGTTGTTACGTAAAGCAGGTTATGATAAAAAATTCCATACGGTTGCTGAAGGGGTTAAAAAATATTTAACCTGGTTAAGCGAAAACGCCCACACGCTTAATTTTAAAAAATAGATTCATGCGAATTTTGTTAATAAAAATGTCTTCAATGGGCGATGTCTTTCATGTTTTTCCAGCCTTGTCTGATGCGCTGAAAGCCAAGCCAAATTTAGAAATTGACTGGATAGTTGAAAAAGATTTTGCTGAAATACCGCAATGGCACCCTGCGGTAAAAAAGGTTTGGGCAATAGAGTTACGTAAATGGTGTAAAAATCCGTTTAAGTTTCGCCAACAAATCAAACAGTTTTTTTTAGCAATAAACCAGCAAGACTATGATTTGGTTATCGATGCACAAGGTCTGTTAAAAAGTGCTTGGGTTAGTTTTAAAATAAAATCGGCTCTAAAAAAAGTCGGCTTTGATTGGACTTCAGCACGAGAACCTTTGGCTTCGCTGTTTTACCAAGCTAAAATAAAAGTAGCTAAACAACAGCATGCGATTACTCGGTTACGAGAGTTGTTTGCCAAAAGTTTAGGCTATGAATGGCAAGAAAATTCGATTATAAATTATGGTTTGTCCACCGAAAGTTGGCAGCCCTTAGCAGAAATAAATAAGCCCTATTGTGTGTTTCTACACGGAACGACTTGGGAAACTAAGTTATGGCCAGAAGAATACTGGGTTGAGCTAGCCAGTAAATTGGAATATAAAAATATAACCATTGTGTTGCCTTGGGGAAATGAAGCCGAAAAACAACGTTCGGAACGCCTCAATGCCAAAATTCACCAGGGGTGGGTACCCCAAACTAGGTTGTCATTGAATAAAATGGCAATTTGCTTAAAACATGCTGATTTTGTGGTGTCTGTAGATACGGGTTTGTCTCACGTATCGGCGGCTTTAGAGGTACCTATGGTGGTTTTGTATCGAGTTACCGATCCTGTTTTGATTGGTTCTTTAGGAAATAAAGTGGAGCAATTAAAATCGCCCTGTGCGTCACTATATTTAAAACATTTTACAGGAACCCTACAAGAGCTGGAATCTTTACATGGGTTATCTGCTAGTCTAGTTTTTGATACAATAGTCTCTAATGATAAATAGTACCACTAAAAAGAAACATGTGTTGTATCTCCCTTCTACACCTTTAAACTTGTTGGTGTCAATTGCTCATGCAGTAGCTAAGACTAAAGATCAAGTGTCTCAAATAATTTTAATTGATCAAAAAAATAAAGACAAAAATGTTTATTTTAAAATACTTGATAACTGGCATAACTGCCCTTTTGAAACGGTTGACTTAACGTTAGGTGTGGGGAAAGGTTTAAATAAATTAAGAGAGCGTAAGCAGAATTTTTTAAAGTTATCTAAGGCTTTACAGTCATTTTCTGTCGATGCGATTGCGGTAGGAAGTGATCGCAGAATAGAGTTTCAATACTTAATGCAATTAAAAAAGAAAGAATCCCACCCTGTAGAAGGTTGGCTTCTGGATGATGGATTATATTCTTATGCGGGCCGACCTTATCATTGGTTTAAAGATGGAATGAATAGTTATTTAAAAAAACTTATTTATGGTTTTTGGTGGGAAGAACCTAAAACAGTAGGGGCTTCAAAATATATTAATAAAGCTTGGTTTTTCCAACCTAATGATGTCGTACCTGAATTACAAGTAAAAGAAAAGTATGAGCTTGATGGTAGCTGGTTTTCTAATAAAATGGTTCTTGAATTTAGTGAGAATATAGGGAAAGAGTTTGGTTTGTGTTCAAAAGTTGTTAACCAATTGCAAGCTATAGATTTGTTTTTATTAATACCCCACCCTAATAATATAAAAAAAATGTTTGGATATGAATCACGTATAAATAAGTTTTTGTTAGATATGAAACAGAAAGGTGTAAAGGTAGGTGCAAAATACCACCCTCGAACGGAGTCCGATGATCCATTAAATTTAAAAGAAAAATATCAAACACTATTGGTTTCAAAAGGTTTAGCCTTTGAATTTGTGTTGCCTTTTTTGAAACAAAAATCTATAGTTATCGGCGATGTAGGGACGGCTTTATTAACAGCTCAATGGTTACGTTCGGATTTAAATGTGTACGCAGTATTATTTAAAGATGATGAGTTTCAGAATAAGTTTGAAGAAATTTATCATCAGTTGAACATAAAAATTGTAACGGATTTTAAAGATTTTAAGAAGATAGTAAAGTTATAGATCATGATTAGAGTTGCCATTATTAACGACACAAGACCAACCCACCATTATGGATGTATGTTAGTAATGGAAAATTTATTCCGGTTACTTCTTAGTCAAGGTGTTGAAGTTGTTTGGACTTGGCCGGTTGGTACTGATTGGCGAAAACATAAACGGAAAATATTAACTCAACCAAAGGTGGATGCGTTTATAGTTAATGGTGAAGGGACAATTCACCACAGTGCCGATAGAAAACATGCAAAATCACTTTCTGAATTTGCCTTGTTTGCTACGGACAAACTAAACACACCTAGTTTTTTAATTAATGCAACTTTATATAAAAATGAAAAATCTTTATATGGGTTTTTGTCGCATTATAAATTAATTTATGTGCGAGATAAAGAAAGTCTGGTTGAGTTGGAGAGTTTTGGGATAAATGGAAAATATGTGCCTGATTTAACCTTCGCTAAAGCCAAAAAGCATAAGAAATTAGCGGTTAAAAAAGGGTGTGTCATTGATACTGCATTAAAGTCAGAAATTCCTATCTTGAAAGAATACAGTCTTCAAAATGAGTTTGACTTTCGCTCAATGGTTGTTGCTCGGCCATCCAATGCTAATTTTTTTAAAAGCCCACGTCCATTTGTTAAAAATGTAATAAAATGGTTAAAAACTGATCGCCATATTTCCACTAACCCCGATGTTTTTATAAGGTATTTACTAGATTATAAAATGGTTGTAACGGGTAGATACCATGCGGTAACCATATGTTTAAAAAACAAAATACCTCTCGTAGCAATAGAATCAAACACCCCTAAAATAACAAGAGTATTGCAAGAAAGTTTAGGAAGTTCTGAAAGAGTTGTAAGTTTTGATTCATTGAAAAGCTTAGATTTAAATTTGTTAGATAAATATACCGATCAAGAGTTAGCAAAGCTAGATGATTTTATTAAAAGTGCAGAAGAAGAAATTCAGAAGATGATAGACAGTATTGTTATTGAAATCAATAGGGCATTGGAAACATGATAGTTAAAAAAATTTGGAGCAACTTGTTATTGGGCAATAAAATAGACCGTACAAAAATAACAGAAGCCAGTGAATTACATGTTTTTATTAAACAGATAAAAAACAAGATAATTGTTGACTGTGGAAAACATAAATTTAATTTTTTAGTTGTTTCTCCTGTTTCAATCAATGTTGAATATGCCGATTTTGCTGTCTGGTTGTGCCTTCCTCTTGCAATGAGTGAAGATAAAACATTAATTATTCATGGTTCAGGAACTTCTAAGACAAAAGAAAACGCAGAAAAATTGAGTAACATTTGGTCATCTTGGCTACCAAAAAAATATTCTATGATTAATGTTGAATTTAAAAATTATAGAGAAATAGACACAGAAAACCAACAAAAAAAATCCTTGATGTGTTTTTCAGGCGGAGTTGATTCAACATTTTCTTTGATTACCAATGATTTCGGAGAACAAAAACCTGATTTATTGACCGTGCAAGGCATGGATTATTCATTGAATGATGCTGTTGGTTTTAAGCAGTCGATAGAGCAAACCAATTGTTTGGTAAAAGAACTTAGTGGGCAAAGAAGTTATGTTCAGTCTAACGCCTATGATATTTATAAAAAATATCGTATTGGAGGGCAGTTATCCCATGTTTTTTTACTTAGTGCGGTAGGGTTTATGTTTGCTAAATCTTATAAAACGCTTTTTTTGGCCTCTGACCATAGCTTTTATCAGCAGTTTGAGGTTTTTCCAGCAGGATCAAGTTTTGCAAGCAATCGTTTTTTTGATTCGGGAGACTTTAATTTACAAACTCTTGATGAATTAACAACCCGTGCTGAAAAATTAACCACTCTTTTTCATAATGCTACGGCACTAGAGTCCCTATCATTTTGTAAAAATAGAAAAATACGCCCTAAAAATTGTGGAGTTTGTTCTAAGTGTTTGCGAACAAAATATATGTTTTTGGCAAGTGTAGGGGAAATTCCTAAAACTTCCTTTTTAAATTATTCTAAACCTTCTTTTAAGAAATTAAAATTTTCTAATCAAAGTAATTTAAGTGACTCCTACCTTAAAGATACCTATAAAGTAGCCTTTAGAAATGGTAATTTAGATAAAGTTCCTGATATAGTTAGGATTTACAATAAAATTCAAAAAGGTAATTAGTAACCAATGTTTTTTGCTAAGTTAAGTAAAGCTTTAAATAAATTTTATTTTTTTAATCTCAGGGCTGTGAAAATAAAGTTTCAGTTGGAAACGGGGTATTTATTAACTGAGTTCATACAAGAGCTAAACACAAGCCTATCAAAAAAAACAAATCTTGATTTAGAATCAAAAGTTGCTTTTTACGGTGGCTTCAATAATTTTTTTTTTGTAGAACACTATAATAAAAAAGTTTTAAGACTGGTTTCAAAAATAGCAAATAATAATTTACTACAGAGAGAAAATGCTTTCTTGAGTTGGCAAGATGAAATGGCAGTAATTCCTTCCATTACCCCTAAGTGGTTTGGATTTAAAAACATAAAAAATAGTCAGTTAAGCTGTTTAACAATGGAGGCATTACTGCCCCCTAAAGAAATAACTCCACAGACCTTGTTGGATCTATATAAAAACATAGGCGATCAAACCTTACTATTGCCTGATTTTAAAGAGGCTATAAAAACAAAAAAAGGTTTTATATTCCAATTAGATGGAAGTTCAAAAATAATTGACCTTCTTAATAATTTTGTTGTAAAAATACATGAACCAAGTGCTTATGTTTTTGTTGAATCTTATCTCAATGATAGACGTTACTTATTTAAAGGTAATAAGACTGTTTTTGATGAAATAAAAAAAACAGTTAATGATGTTGAATTGATATCACAAACAATAGATTTAGAATTGTATTATGGTTTGATACACGGTGATTTTAAAAAAGGGAATCTTTTGAAAGACTCTTCTAAAAATTTAAAAATGATTGATTTACAGTATTATCAATATGGAGCAAGGTTATGGGATTTAGCATTTTATTGTTCTAAGATCAAAAAAGATTTTTCAGTCATTAAAGCAAGTTATTTATCTGCTTTAGACTTATCAGCGGTTGAAATTAAACTATTCATCCTATTTTATATAGTATCTAACTTGTTGCATACGAATAAAAAAAACATAAAAAAAACGATTCTAACTCGTTTGATACCCGCACTAGAATACATCAGATAGAAAAAAATAAGTTGAGCAAGAGTTTTAATAAAAATTTTTTTTTATGGTTGATCGCTACCATCTTAGTTGTGAATATAGTAGGGAAACTAATCCCTTTTAACCATGAATCACTGTTTGTTTTGATATTTATTATGGGAGCTGTTGTTTGGTATAAAAATCGTGATATTAAAATAGATAGTCGTATTTTAATCTGGCTCGGTATAATTGTTTTTTATTGGCTAGTCACAATAGTTACATTGAGCTTGCATGGAAGTCTAGGTGAGAGAGCAATGGAGCAGTTAAATATTACTCATTCCTTCATTGCGTTTTCAATGATATCGGTACTTTTGTTTTATCTTCGACCTAGTATTGATGCGTTCTGGTACTTAATCGGTATTGCAGCCGTTGCCTCAAGTGTGTTATTGGTTATGGAAATAGCTTATGTGGGTTGGGAGGAGTTCACTAATGGAGTTCGTCTAGGAACTGGCTATTTGCACCCTGTTAAAATGGGAGTTTTTGCTAATATAGTGTTCATTATTATGGTTGGATCTTTGCTATGGGCTTATCGTAGAGGAAGAAGTTTTTTTACAATTTGGATATTATTACTATTAGCTACTTTCTTAACGGTCGTTTTTTCACAAACAAGACAAGCCTGGATTGGTTGGCCTGAAGCGATGATTGCTTGGGGAATTTATTATTTTATACTGTTTAAAAATAGAAAAAAAATAAGCTTTAAACAAGTTAGTCTTGCTTTGGCTTTTTTTGTATTGATAGCTGCTTTTTTAATAAAAAGCCCTGCATTTAGTGTGTTTGAAAAACGTATAACCCAAGCAATTACCAGTGTTGAAAACTATTTTGATAGGGAAGAAAATGCATTCAAAACTAGTGTTGGTCAACGACTGATAGCTTTCGAAGCTTCTGCTGCCGGAATTTCTAATAATTTTTGGATAGGCATTGGAGAGAATGATTTTAGAGAATTTCAAACACGAGAAACATCTAAAGTCGCATTAGAAAAATTTGGACAAAATTTTAAAGGAATAGATTATAGGCATCTGCATAATCAGTATTTGATGTCCTTTTTAACGAAGGGGGTCTTTGGGTTTATCGGAGTGTTGCTTATTTTGGGTTTTATGTTTTGGTTTTTTGTTAAAGGATTAAGGCGTGCAGATTTGGAACAAAAACCGATTTGGATTTCGGGTTTGGTTTTTACAATGGCTTCAGCATTAGTGTTTATCCCTGACTCCCCGTTTATTAGAAGTGATACGGCAGCACATTTTTTTGTGTTTGCTAATTTATTAATTGGTTTTGCAATTTTGTCTGAATCTAAACTTAACAAATGATTTAATGCTTATAAAATTTCTACACTAGATTGCTCGCTGACTAAAATATGCAAAGGCATCACTTATGTTTTTTAAGAAAAAAAGAATAATTCAATATAAAACCGAATACCCTATAGAAGACCTAGGATTGTTAAGAACTAGAAAAGAAGTTTATGAGTTTTTTAAACCAGACAATTTGCTTGCTATTCTACCTTATTGGGTAGGACCTTCTCCAATTTTACACTTACCAGCCAATATGCTAGTAATGCCTGGAGGGCATTCATTTATTTCTGAGGAGAGCCCATTTTCTATAGCTTTAATGTCTGGTTTAAACAAACTTACTGAGTTTTATTGTAAATTTGCACCTAAAAATATTGTTGAAATGTATGGGTTGAAATTTAAGGGATTACGGGGAGAGAATTTACCCCCTTGGGAGATTCCTTGGTTGCTTAGAAATAGAGTCCCTCCATCTGCCGAAATGGGTTTAGGCATTGAGCATGGCGTGTCTTTTTATGGACCTGCGAGTGACAAAAAAATTATGTTAGAGATGAAGCGGTTAGAATCGATTGTAAAAAGTATTAAAAAAATAAGTTACTGCCCCAAAATAGATGGGCATATTGAAGGGTTTTTAATGCAAAATGAAGGTGAGTTTCGTTTTTTTGTGCTAGGTGGAAAACATCGAACAGCCGCATTAATTTTTTTAGGCAAGGAAAGGGTGCCAGTTAGAATTCGTGCAACTATGCCGAGAGTCATTGATAGGAGGTGTTCTTCCCACTGGCCTTTAGTGAAATCAGGTGTAATGGATGAGGGTTTGGCTTTGAAAGTATTTGATAGTTATTTTAATTGCTTAGAGCCTATGGCAAGAATTACAACTCTTAAAAATTAGTTTTTTTGATAATGTTTTTTTATAAAGTCGCGTAAAAAAATGGGGGTAGTTTTTTTTGATTCTAAATCATCTTTACACCAAATAGCATCTGGCCAAGCTTCATCATTTCTATTCCTTAAGACCAAGTGAATATGATAATAAGGTAGTTTATTTCCTATTTTGGCAATATTGTAAATATCACCTAGCCCTTCTGTTATTAAAGCTTCCCCTAGTTGATGAGAGTTTTGGTACAGTTTCGCAATGTAATCGGCATCAATTTTTTTATTCGGTATAAATTGTAACCAAGGTATTTTAGTTTCTTCAACCATAATTGAAAATAAATCATTTTGAAAAATAAGCTGATTGCCATATATTCTTTCAAGATTTTCTTTACTGTGGTCTGTAACGATTATATCCATTGCTATTCCTTTTCTTAGTTTATTGTAGAATAACAGAAACCAATATTAAGTTGAGAGTTATGCCTGTAAAAATTTATCTTGGAGTTATGATGATTTCTGGTGTATGACAAAATAGAAATCATCATAACTCGGTTTTGCCAAGATATTAACGGCAAAAGAGACTAAAAAAATGCTCAAAAACTAGTTGATACAGGTA
>CAZZKU010000006.1:0-15547 GCA_964654635.1 uncultured Piscirickettsiaceae bacterium
TTAAGTGTCTCCTTAAGCCACAGTCTTTTAGGAATTAAAGGTTGTGGCTTTTTTTTTAAATCTACAGGAAAGCATTATGGCAGTTAAATACTCAAGAGTTCTTTTAAAGTTTAGTGGTGAGGCGTTAATGGGTCAAGATGGTTTTGGTCTTAATGCTGATATTTTGCGTCAAGTTGTTAGCGAGGTAAAATCCTTACGTGACTTGGGTGTAGAGGTTGGTTTGGTAGTCGGCGGAGGTAATATCTTTCGTGGAGCACAAATTGCAGGTGCGGGAATAGAGCGTACTACGGGTGATCACATGGGTATGCTGGCAACGGTTATCAATGCTTTGGCTTTAAGAGATGTGATTGAAGATATGGGTATGGAAGCAAAAGTAGTTTCTGCTATGTCAATAGAGGGAATATCAGTTGCTTTTAATGCCAACCAAGTAAAGAAAGATATGGCAAAAGGGCAGGTGGTTATTTTTTCAGCTGGTACGGGTAATCCATACTTTACAACAGATTCAGCAGCGGCTTTGAGAGGTATTGAAGTTGGAGCGGATATTCTTTTGAAGGCAACCAAGGTTGATGGTATTTATAGTGCTGACCCTGTAAAAGACCCTTCTGCTACTTTATATACGAATTTAACTTTTGATGAAGTTATTGACCGTAAATTAGCGGTAATGGATATGACTGCTTTTATTCTATGCAAAGAGAATAATATGCCAATTCGTGTATTTGATATGTTTAAAGAGAATGCCTTGGTTAGGATTGTTCAGGGTGAAGACGAAGGCACTTTGGTGCAAGGCTAAAATTTAAGGAAAAGATATGATTAATGAAATTCAAGAAGATGCTAAAACAAGGATGGCAAAGTCGGTTGAAAATTTAGTGACCAATTTCGCTAAAATTCGAACAGGTCGAGCACACCCTAGTATTTTAGATAGTGTAAGGGTTGATTATTATGGGTCTTTAGTGCCTATTAGCCAGGTTGCTAATATAAAAGTTGAAGATTCAAGGACTTTAGTGGTTCAGCCTTGGGAGCATTCGATGATAGCGGTGATTGAAAAAGCAATTATGACTTCTGATTTGGGAATTAATCCTGCAACAACGGGTAATTTAATTCGTATCCCGATGCCTCCATTAACTGAAGAGCGTCGTAAAGAGCTTATTAAGGTGGCGAAAGCGGAAGCAGAGCAATCAAAGGTTGCTGTTCGTAATATTCGACGTGATGCAAATTCTGATTTTAAAAGCCTGAACAAGGATAAAGTGATTACCGACGATGAGCTAAGAGATGGTGAGGAAGCTATTCAAAAGATAACAAATAGTTTTGTTGAAGAAATTGATAAGTTACTGGCAGAGAAGGAAGGGACTTTAATAGAGATTTAGTCTAAATTCTTAGTCAATTTACGGCATAATATGCGGTTACTATTATGCCGTAACCTCTTGCGGCCTAGTTAAAAGTTTATTTTTGCTAGGCCGTTTTTGTAACAAAATTAAGAAGACTATTTTGAGTAAAGAAAAGCTTATCACTGATATTAGTTATCCCAAACATATCGCTATTATTATGGATGGTAATGGACGCTGGGCTAAAAAAAGGATGTTTCCTCGTTTTATAGGACACCAAAAAGGGCTGAAAGCAGTTCGAAAAGTGGTCAGTTTTTGTGCAAATGAAAATATTGAATCTTTAACGCTATTTGCTTTTAGCACGGAAAACTGGAAGCGTCCAAAAGATGAAGTGGTCAAGTTAATGTCTATTTTTTTACAAGCGTTACAAAAAGAAGTTCGTAAATTAAATGATAATAATGTGCGTTTAAGAATTATCGGTGACAGAAGTGCTTTTTCTGAAGAAATTCAGCTTAATATTATTAAAGCCGAGAATTTAACAAAAAATAATAATGGATTGAACTTAAACATAGCGGCAAACTACGGTGGACGTTGGGATATTATTCAAGCAACTAAATCCTGGCAACAAGCTAATATAAGTAAAGATATCAATGAACTAACTGAGAATGAGTTGGAACCCTATTTAAGTTTGGCAGGTCAGCAAGATCCAGATTTATTAATTAGAACCGGCGGTGAAAAACGAGTGAGTAATTTTTTGATTTGGCAAATGGCCTATTCTGAATACTATTTTACCGATGAACTTTGGCCAGATGTTAATGAAAAATCCTTACAGAAAGCAATTAATTCTTTTTCAGCCCGCGAAAGAAGATTTGGTAAAACTAGTGAGCAAATTAACAAATGTTAAAAACTAGACTTATTACCGCGTTGATTTTGTCTGCTTTTGTCGGTTTAATGTTGTTGTTTGCTACACCGTTTTGGTGGCAAGCATTGATTGCGATAACCGTTTTTGGAATGGCTTATGAGTGGGCAGGCTTTGCAAAAGAAAAAAGTCGTTGGGTTAAATTAAGCTGGGGGCTGGGTGTACTAACCACGTTGTTGCTATTGAAATACTTTCAAGTCATTGAAGTTATGTTTACGGGCTTAGCTTTTTCTTCAGTTGGATTGATGATCGTTCTTGTAGCCTTTTATCAAAGAAGACGGGGGGCTTTGCTAGTCTCAAATAAGTTTTTGTTGTTTCTACTAGCAGTAATCATTTTGAATGCTTTTTACTATTCAGTGAGCTACATGCAGATTCTTTTTCCACCCTCTATTTTATTGGTTAGCTTGCTTGTTATTTGGTCAGTTGATACAGGAGCTTATTTTGCAGGCAAAAAGTTTGGCAAACATAAGTTAGCTATTTTTGTGAGTCCTGGTAAAACATGGGAAGGTGTATTGGGTGGTGCGATATTATCATACCCCGTTGCTTTGCTCGGTTTGGTTATTGTAGAGCCAGATATATCCATTTCTATTTATTTATTAGCCTTTCTATTAAGTGTTATCGGCGTTTTATCGGTGTTTGGAGATTTATTTGAAAGCGTATTAAAGCGCCAGGTAAATATGAAAGACAGTGGCTATATCTTACCTGGACACGGTGGTTTGATCGACAGACTAGACAGCCTTTTATTAGCAATGCCTTTGTTTTTAGTGTTGTGGCAATGGGTTTCTGTTAAATGACCATTTTTTGGTCAGTAATCGGTTTTATTATTGCTATGGGTCTATTAGTAGCAATCCATGAATGGGGTCATTACATCACAGCTAGGCTTTTGGGTATTAAGGTGGTACGATTTTCGGTTGGATTTGGAAAAACCATCTACTCTAAAACCTGGCGAGGCACAGAATTTCAGTTGGCACTAATTCCTTTGGGTGGTTATGTTAAATTTTTAGATGAACGAGATACGGACAGTTCAAATCAAGACTTTGAACAATCTTATAATCGGCAGAGTGTTTTTAAACGTTTTTTAGTGGTTGCCGCAGGACCGGCTATTAATTTGGTTTTTGCTTGGATTGTTTTTAGCTTAATTTATTTTTCTGGCATTTCTGGTTATAAAGCGGTGTTAGATACGACTAAATTAAACTCACCTGCTTACCAAGTTTTGGGTGCAGATTTTGTGCCGCAAGAAATTATAAAAATAAACCAAAAAGATATTCATACCTGGCAAGAAGTTAATCAACAAATTGCATTGGCATTAATAAATAATCAGGACTCTATAGAAATAACGTTACAAGAATTTGAGGTAGATAAACTAGCTCCTAAAGAGAAGCAAAGAGAGGTTACTTTGCCAATAACCTCTTTAGACGTTAATTCCCCAGATAAAAACTGGTTAAACCAATTGGGCTTTATTGGAAAATTACCCAATATGCCCGCTGTTTTGTCTGAAATAAGAGAGAATACCGCGGCTAAATCGGCAGGTTTTAAGTCTGGAGATATAATCTTAGAGGTTGATGGAGTTTATATCGAAAACTGGTATCAATTCGTTAAAAAAGTAAGAGAAAACCCCAATAAAAATTTAGATATTCGCTATGAAAGACAAGGTATTAAATTTAATAAGCTGGTTTTTATAGGCTCAACAGAAGAAGCATCTCCTAGAGGTTTTTTTGGTGCCTCTGTCGAGTTTGATGAAAATATCATTGAGCCTTATCGTGCTAGTTCAAATTATAGTTTACTGTCTTCTTTAAAAATGGGGCTTGATCACTCGGTAGATTTGGTTAATATGACCTTAAAAATGCTTTCAAGAATGCTAACTGGCGAGGTAGATGCTTCTAATTTATCAGGTCCTATTACCATCGCAGATTATTCAGGCAAAGCACTACAAAGTGATTGGGTATCTTTTTTTACGCTATTGGCTTTGTTAAGCCTTAGTTTGGGCGTTTTAAATTTATTGCCAATTCCTGTTTTAGATGGAGGGCATTTAATGCTGTATATTATTGAAATGATTAAAGGTAGTCCTATTTCCGTAGGCTCTCAAATTGTTTTACAAAAAATAGGGTTAATATTTATTTTAAGTATAACTGCTTTTGCAATATTTAATGATGTGGTTCGGGTAACAAATGTTTAAAAAAATTATGCTTGGAATTTTAATTTCAGGGTCGTTAATCCAGTCAGCGATAGCGGGTTTTGTGGTTAATAAAATAGAAGTGGAAGGCAATAAAAGAATTAGTTTTGAGACAATAAGAAGTTATTTGCCAGTTGATGTTGGGGATACTTTAACCTCTCAATTAGCGGCAGAAAGTCTAAAACAACTTTATCAAACAAAATTCTTTAAAGATATTTCTTTATACCAGCAAGAAAACGGTACTTTAAAAATAGTTTTTTTAGAAAGGCCCTCTATCGCCGAAATTAGCATGGAAGGTAATGAGCTAATTAAAACTGAAGATTTAGAAACCGCTTTAAGTGGAATAGGCGTTAAAAGAGGCCGTATATTCAATGAAAACCAATTAGATAAAATTATTGTTGACCTTAGAAGGCAGTACCAAAACCAAGGGTATTATGCTGCTGAAATAGAAATACAGGTTAAAGAGCTTCCAAGAAATAGGGTCTCATTATTAATAAAGGTGGAAGAGGGTAAGCCAGCAAGTATTGGTAGAATTACCTTAGTCGGTAACAAAACTTATAAAGACAGTCGTTTAAAAAATCTAATGCTCTTGTCAGATACTTCATTAATAGGTGATAGTGATAAATATGCAAAACCTAAGTTACAATCAGATCAAGAAACTATTAAAAGCTATTATATGGATAGAGGCTTTGCCGAGTTTAATCTGAAGGACAGTCAGGTAAGTTTGTCATTAGATAAAACCCAAGTTTTTATTACGATGAACTTTGAAGAAGGTCCTCAATATACTGTATCAGAGGTTGTTTTTTCTGGTGAAACTATTTTAAAACCCGCTCAACTTCAAAAGTTACTGCACATTAATGAAGGCGATTTGTTTTCAAGAACCAGTATTGTTGCCACCGTGAATGCAATTAGGGATCGATTAAGTGAAGAAGGGTATGCTTTTGCTGAAATTGAACCCATAACTAAGCTAGACAAAGAAAATAACCTAGTAAAAATCGATTTTAGAATAGAGCCTAAAAAGCGTGTTTATGTCAGGCGTATATCTATTAAAGGTAATACTAGAACTTATGATAGTGTTATCAGACGAGAACTAAGGCAGTTAGAAAGTGCGCCCTATTCATTGAAATCGGTAAGGCGTTCGAACAGCCGCCTAAATCGCTTAGGCTATTTTAAAATAGCTAAAATTGATACAGATAGAATTTCCGCTGAACAGGTTGACTTGGTGGTTACGGTTGAAGAACAGTCAACAGGCTCTTTTAATGCAGGTGTTGGATTCTCTCAACTAGATGGAGCGAGTTTGACATTAGGCATAATCGAACGGAATGTAATTGGTTCTGGTTACAGAGCTAATTTAAATGCTCGCTACAGCAAGTCAACCAAATCAGCTGATATTGGGGTAACCAACCCTTATTTCACTGAAGATGGTGTATCGTTGGGCGGAGGCTTGTATTACCGTGAAATTGATGCCAAAGAATTAAGCGTGTCCGATTATAGAACGAACAACTATGGTTTAAGGTTGTCATTGGGTTACCCAACTAGTGAATTAAGTCGTTTAAATTATGGATTAAAATTTGATGATAAAACCTTAATTTGTGAAGACTCCTTCTCTATTTGTACAGATTATATTTCTGAAGAAGGGGCTCATTTTAATTCCATTCGTTATACGATGGGTTGGAGTTATGATTCTAAAAATTCATTTTATTTTCCGACATCAGGTCAGTCCACTAATGTTAGTGGAGAGCTTATTATTCCGACTAACTCAGACGTCGCTTTTTATAAATTATTTTTAAATGAGAATATTTATTTTCCAATAACAAAAGATTTTACACTCCGTTTAAAAGGAGACTTAGCTTTTGCTAATGGTTATGCAGGTAATAAAAGGATTCCTTTTTATGAGAATTTTTATACGGGTGGTATCGGTAGTGTTCGTGGTTATGAACCTAACTCATTAGGTCCGCGTTATGACTTTGCAACAGATGGCTCATCGAGTGCATCAGGTGGTAATATTAAAATAGTTTCTACGGCAGAAATAGTGTTTCCGATGCCGTTTATAGACGATTCTGGTAATTTACGATTAAGTTTATTTGTTGATTCGGGTAATGTATTTAATGACGTTGATTCTGTTAAATTAGCAGAAATGAGATCTTCTACTGGTTTAGGAATGGCGTGGATTACTCCTGTAGGGCCTTTATCATTTAGTTTTGCTAGGGCGCTTAACCAACAAGATGAAGATAAAACACAGTTTTTTCAGTTTAATCTAGGTATTCCCTTATAAAGGTAAAGATCTTCCTTCAAATGATAGTTAAATTGTTAAAGAACAATGTGGCTAATGGTTTACAATAGTTTATGATTTTTAATTTAAGAGTTGCTTTAAAAAGGATATTTATGCGTTATTTGCTTGTAGTATTAGCTAGTTTCACCTTGTTAATTTCTTCGAATATGGTTTTTGCTCAAGAGGTGAAAATTGGTGTAGTCAATATTGGGCTTTTACTTGAAAATGCACCTCAAGCAAAAGCTGCTAGCCAAACCTTAGAAAAAGAGTTTGCACCGCAACAGAATGAATTAAGCAAACTTGCTAGAAAAATGGAAAGCAAGCAAAAAGCGTTTCAAAAAAATAAGTTAATCTTGTCTGAATCTCAGCGTTTAGCAAAAGAGCGAGAACTAAATATGCTAAATAGAGATATTCAGCGTAAGAAAAATGATATTCAAGAATTGGTTAACATTAGGCGTAATGAAGAGCTGGCTAATTTACAAACTGTTGTCAACCAAGCTATTAAATCTATTGGAAAACAAGAAAAATATGATTTAATTCTATATGAAGGTATTGCCTATACAAACAATAGAGTAGATGTAACAAAGCAAATACTGGATTATTTAAATGCTGAGTATGAAAAACAGCGTGCAAGTTTTAATAAATAATCTGTTGCTATGTTACTCACAGAAATAACCAAATTATTGAATCAGCATGATATAAACACGAATATAATTTACCAAGAAAATAGTGATATTGTTCAGGTCGCGGGACTAAAAGAAGCTTTAGGCAATGAAGTTAGTTTTTTTAATGATATTAAGCGTCTTGAAGAACTAAAAACAACCTCCGCAGGGCTGGTGTTACTTAAAGAAGAGCATGCACATTACTTGGTTGGTGAGCATGCCATTAATCATATTATTGTAGATGATCCCTATTATGCCTATGCAGTGATTGCACAGCATTTAAACCCGCTTAATTTCCACCCCTCCATATCTAAAAAGTCATCAATTTGCTCTAGCTCCCTAGTGCCAGAATCATGCCATATTGGCGATTTTAGCGTGATTGAAGAAAATGTAACACTAGGAGAGAATTGTATTATTGAAGCGGGTTCTTTTATTGGTAAAGGCGTTGTTTTAGGTAACGGTGTTCATATCCACCCAAATGTGACGATTATGGAAAACTGTATTATCGGCGAAAATACCAACATTGAATCAGGAAGCGTTATTGGTGGGCAAGGTTTTGGCTTTGCTAATAATAAAGGGCAGTGGGTTCGTATTCCACAAGTAGGCAGAGTCATTATTGGTGCAAATGTTTGGGTTGGAAATAATTGTACTATTGACAGAGGAGCAATTAATGACACTTGTATTGCTGATAACTGTATTATTGATAACCTAGTCCATATCGCCCATAATGTAGAAATTGGTGAAGGCACAGCCATTGCAGGTCAAGTTGGCTTTGCGGGTAGTACCAAGGTTGGTAAACACAATATTTTTGCAGGGCAAGTTGGCGTCACTGGGCACATTACCATTGCTGATAAAAGCCATTTTGGAGCCAAAGCAGGAATAACCAATTCTATTAAAGAGGGCGGTTCCTATTCGGGATTCCCTGCGGTAGAAACAGCTAAGTGGCAAAAAATGATTGTTAGAACAAAGACATTAGATAAGACCAATAAAAAGTTAAAAGATTTAGAAAAACAAATTTTAGAATTACAAAATAAGTTGGATAAAAAAATATGATTATGGACGTTAAAGAAATTTTTAAATATCTCCCACACCGTTACCCCTTTTTATTAGTAGATAGAGTTACTGATTTTGAGTTAGGAGTTTCATTAAAGGGATTTAAAAACGTTACCTTTAACGAACCACAGTTTACTGGGCATTTCCCTGAAAATCCAATTATGCCTGGAGTATTAATTGTTGAAGCAATGGCTCAGTGTACAGGCATTTTAGCGTTTAAATCTCAAGATAAAATCTTAGATGGGTCAACAATGTATTATTTAGCTTCTATTGATAACTGTAGGTTTAGAAAACCAGCCGTTCCTGGTGATAGATTAGACTTTGAAGTAACCACAAGCGGTCACAAAAGAGGCATCTGGAAGTTTTCTTGTGTTACTAAGGTTGATGGAAAAGTAATCGCTTCTTGTGACATGATGTGTGCGGAACGAGAAATTTAAAGCATGATACATTCCTCTGCCATTATTCATGAAACAGCAAGCATTGCACAAGGTGTTGAAATAGGTGCTTTTTGTGTTATCGAAAAAAACGTTGTTATTGGCGAAGGAACTATCTTAGAGCCGCATGTTGTTGTATCCGGTCCTACACGTATAGGTAAGAATAATCATTTTTTCCAGTTTGGTTCAATCGGTGCGGATCCGCAAGATAAAAAATTTATAGATGAACCTACCACTCTTGTTATTGGCGACAACAATATGTTTAGAGAAAATGTAACCATTAATCGTGGTACAATTCAAGACAGAGGGGAAACCACAATAGGCAATGACAACTGGATAATGGCAGGGGTTCATATTGCTCATGATTGTGTTATTGGCAATAATACAATTTTTGCGAATGCCTGTGCTTTAGCAGGTCATGTTAATGTTAAAGATTGGGCAATATTGGGTGGCTATACTTTAGTGCATCAATTTTGTACGATTGGAGAGCACAGTTTTTGTGGTATGGGCAGTGTGGTTAATCAAGATGTTCCCGACTTTATTACCGTTTCAGGCAATCTTGCTGGCCCAAGAGGGGTGAATTTAGAAGGTTTAAAAAGGCGTGGTTTTGATAAGGCTCAAATCAATTTAGTTAAAAAAGCCTATCGCGCTCTTTATAGAACGGGTTACCGTTTAGAAGAGGCGTTAAAAGAAATAGAATGCCTAAATGATGATAAAAATACCTTAAGCTCTTTAATTAACTTCCTAAAAAATTCCTCTCGTGGCATCGTACGATAAAAACGCCCCTGTAATCGCTATTGTCGCTGGAGAAGTCTCTGGAGATTTGTTGGGGGCAGGGCTAATTAAATCATTAAAATTACGCTACCCCAATGCCAGTTTTGTCGGAATCGGTGGCGAACGAATGATTTCTGAAGGCTTTCAAAGTTGGTACCCGATGGAAAAACTTTCTATTATGGGTTTGTTTGAAGTCTTAAAGCATCTATTTTCTCTCCTTAAATTACGCAAAGAACTGATTAATAAATTAATTCAAGCAAAGCCGATGATTTTTATTGGTATTGATGCACCCGATTTTAATTTTAAAGTAGCAGAAAATTTGCGTAAAGAGGGTGTTTTTACCGTGCATTATGTAGGGCCTTCGGTTTGGGCATGGCGAGAAAATAGGCTTAATAGCATTAAAAAACAAGTAGATGGCATGTTGGTTTTATTTCCTTTTGAAGAACCCTATTACCATAAACATAATATTCCAGTTAAGTTCGTTGGACACCCTTTGGCATCAGATATTGCTGAAAACGGAAATACTGCCACCGCTAGAAAAAAACTAGGTTTAGCTGAAAATTTAATGATAACGGGTATATTGCCAGGCTCACGCTGGTCAGAAGTCGATAAAATGATTGATATTTATATTCAAGCAGCCATTAAATCTTTGGTTAATCACCCGTCAATGTTATTTGTTATTCCCTGTGTTAATGAACGGTTACAAGAGCGTATTAAGGTTTCTATAGATGCCTTGCCCACTAAATATCAAAAACATTTTAAGTTGTTTTTAAAGCAAGCAAGCCTAGTTATTGAAGCCTCTGACCAGCTTATAGTTACTTCAGGAACAGCCGTGTTAGAAGTTGCTTTACATAAAAAACCACAGTTATTGGCCATTAAAATTCACCCAATATCTTATTGGATAATGAAAAAGTTAATTAAAACCAAATGGGTTGGTTTACCGAATATTCTTGCTCAAAAAGAAGTCGTGAAAGAGTTTATTCAAAGCGATGCCAGTGTAGATAATATTCATGCCGAATTGGAGCTTATTATTTCGGATCAAGATAAACGCAACCAGCAAATTAAAGTTTTTTCTGAACAACATAAAATGTTGAAACAAAATGCCTCAGAAGTTGCCGCATCAACTATTGAAGGCTGGTTAAAAGCCCAATGAAAATAGCAAGCAAGCCTATTATTGTTGGAGTAGATGAAGTAGGGCGAGGCCCGCTAATTGGCGATGTAGTAACCGCCGCGGTAATTTTATCAAGTGACTGTCAGCTGCAATTATGTGATTCTAAAAAACTAACGGAAAAAAAGTTAGCCTATTTTTATGCCCAAATTATGGAAGAAGCCGTAGAAATAAGTGTTGGTCGTGCTAGTCCTCAAGAAATTGATGAAATTAATATACTGCAAGCAACCATGTTAGCGATGAAAAGAGCAATTGAAAGTTTGAAGCTACCCTTTGACAAGGTATTAGTCGATGGCAATAGTTGTCCTGATATAATTTATCCTTGTGAAGCGATTGTTAAAGGTGATGGAAAAATAGCACAAATTAGTGCGGCATCTATTATTGCCAAGGTCACAAGAGATAATGACATGCGAGAGCTTGATGCTTTATACCCCCTTTATGGCTTTGCTAAGCACAAGGGATACCCAACCAAACAGCACTTAATAAGCATGCAAGAATTAGGGTTGATTGATGGCTACCGGCATTCTTTTAAACCAGTTAAGAATTTTATTTAAAAAAAACAGTGTTATTCTACGTAGTTTTTGTTAATGTTAGTTATGTATAAAATAATGGATTAAGAGGCTATTAAATGAGTACGACTTTAGAGCAGGTTGAAAAAACAGCCAATTTAAGTAAAAACAACCAAATGAGCTTAATGATATTTCAAGTTCAGTATACGGTAGATGGCAATGAAGTGCCTTATTACGGAATGAACGTATTTAAAGTTCGTGAAGTATTAGAAGCAAGAGCTTATGAAATATCTGCAATACCAGATACCAATCCCTTAATAGAAGGCATGATTGAATTAAGAGGCACTTACCTACCTGTTATTGACCTGCCTAAGTGGATGGGTTTTGAAATGAGCGCTGAAGAAAAAGAGAAAAGTATTATTATCGTCTCTGACTTTAGTCATAACTTCATTGGAATGCGAGTTGCTCATATTCATGGAGTAGAAGAAAAAGACTGGTCAAATATTCACCCTGCTAGTAATTACAATGTAAATGTAAATACCAACCAAGTGATAAACCATACCTATTTAGATAACAGTGACACCTTATGTTTTTTGTTAGATATTGAAAAACTGTTAATTGAATCTATGCCCGCTATGGCGGAAAAAATATTTAAATCATCCAAAGAAGTGGGTAGTAAAAATATAGAGTTTTCTGAAGAAATAAAAAATAAACAAATTTTATTTGCAGAAGATAGTAAAGCAATCCAAAAATATATGGGAATGGTTTTTGGGCGGTTAAAGTTGGACTATCTATCATTTGACAATGGTCAATTATTACTAGATTACATTGCAGGTCAAGATAATTTAGATCATGTATCAATAATCTTTACCGACTTGGAAATGCCAGTAGCATCAGGTCATACGGTTATTAAAGAAGTCCGTAAAGACCCTAAGGCAAAGCATTTACCTATAGTCGTCCATACGTCTATGACCAGTGATAATAATAGTCGTGAAGTGTTGAATATGGGAGCGGATTTCTTTGTAGGGAAAGTAGATACCGATTTAATAGTGGACACCTTGAAAATGGTTGAAGAAAAATACGGTTTTAAGTAAAATCTGAGCGTTTTTTAGGCATAAAAAAAGCGCTGATCAGGCGCTTTTTTAAATCAAAATTTGTAACTACTAGATATTAACGTTGACGAGCTTTAAATCTAGGGTTGGTTTTATTGATTACATATACTTTTCCACGACGTCTAACAATTTGGCAATCTTTGTGGCGTGATTTAGCAGATTTTAATGAAGATAAAATTTTCATAGCATTTCCAGTTTAGTGTTGTGCTGAAACGATTTTTGAAGTAATTTCAGCGGGTTCAAATTTGAAGTGCGGATTATACGAAAAAACACAATCCCTGTCTAGTTTTTTATCACCCAAATCAACACATATAAACCGATTATAAGGTAATATATGTAGTAAATATAATCAAACATAAGAGACTTTTCCTTGTCACAAGCCCCACAAGAAAGCCCAATATTAAATTTATCGTTAGAAGAAAAAGTGAGCCAACTGCTTTCTAAAGGCGGCAGTATTTCTTTAAAAATTGATGGTTTTGAAACACGTGAATCTCAATTGGAAATGGCTTTGGAAATTAGCAAAGCAATTAAGCAAAAAAAATCTTTAGTTGCTGAAGCTGGCACGGGTACAGGAAAAACTTTTGCGTATCTTGTTCCTGCCTTGTTATCAGGAAAAAAAGTAATAATTTCAACCGCTACCAAAACACTCCAAGAACAATTGTTAACTAAAGACATTCCTTTTTTGTTTGACATGTGTGGGGTGGAAGGCAAGGCAAGGTTGTTAAAAGGTCGTGAAAACTATTTATGCCCACAGCGTTTAGAAATAGCAGAAACAGCCGAACAAAACACCAAATCGGTTTGGAAAAAGTTGGCTTTAATAAACGAATGGAAAGACAAAACCAAAACGGGTGACAAAGCAGAATTAACTACCATCGACGAAAATGATCCAATTTGGGCAAGGGTATCAGCTCGTTTAGAGTTTTGCCAAGCAAATGGTTGTAATGCTGAAAGCGGTTGTTTTTATCCAAAAATGAAGCAAAAAGCCAGTGAAGCTCAAATTCTAGTGGTAAACCATCATTTATTTAGTGCCGATTTATCTATGCGCGATAAAGGCTTTGGTGAAGTATTACCAGAAGCGGATATTTATATTTTTGATGAAGCACACCAGTTACCCGATATAGCCGCACAGTTTTTAGGTTTTAGTGTTAGTCGTTCACAGTTAGATGAGCTAGCTCGTGATATTCGCCAAGCACAAAAAGAAGACTCTCCAGAATCAGTTGAAATTAGTGACCAAGTAAAATTGTTTGAAACGCATATTCAAAAATTTAATATTTTATTGGGTAAGTGGGAAAAGCGTTGGCTGTGGGAAGCCTTTTCTAAAGAAACAGCCGCCATTAAAGCCCTAGAGACTATTCGAAACCAATTATCTTTTATCATTGATATGTTAAAAGAAATTACCGATCGTGGAAAATCTCTAGTGGCAGTTTACAAGCGTTGCCAAGATTTTGAAAAAGATTTAACTACCTGGCTAGAAACCCAATCCAAAAACAAAATAAGATGGCTAGAATCATCTCAAGCAAGGTTCAAGCTGAACCTAACTCCTTTAAGTGTCGCAGAACCTTTCCGCAGGCAAATGGATGCACTAGAAGGCTCTTGGGTATTTACCTCTGCCACGTTGAGTGTCGATAGTCGGTTTGACTACTTTACCAAAAGATTGGGCCTAGATGATGCCGAATGTAAAAATTGGGACAGCCCTTTTGATTATGCCAAACAAGCCATTTTGTACCACCCCGTAGGTTTGCCAGAACCTCGTGCGGAAGAGTATATAAAAATATGTTTAAGGGCTATTTGGCCATTGCTTTTAGCCAGTAAAGGCAGGGCTTTTTTGCTGTTTACCAGTTACCGAGCCTTGTCCGAAGCAGAATCTATTTTAAAAGAACACTGGTCAGGAACTTTACTAACGCAAGGCTCAATGCCTAAAAATGAATTATTGTCTTTATTTCGTACCGAATCAGCTCCTATTTTATTAGGCACCAGCAGTTTTTGGGAAGGAATAGATATGAAAGGAGAAGCGTTAAAAATTGTGATGATTGACCGTATTCCGTTTATACCGCCCGATGATCCTATTGTACAAGCCAGAGAATCGTCTTTAAAACAAAAAGGCATGAATGGATTTTTCCACTTTCAAATACCAGAAGCAACGATTGCTTTAAAGCAAGGAGTAGGGCGGTTAATAAGGTCGAATGATGACACTGGTGTTTTGGTTTTATGCGACCCAAGATTTACCACCAAGCGTTATGGACAAACCATTATTAACAGTTTGCCACCTTTTAAATGGGTGTACTCGCCTGAAGAAGCAATTAAGTTGCTAGAGAGTAAATCAGAAACCAATCTCGAAACAAAATTAGGAAGTGATTTTAATGAGTAATGATATTGTTTTAGCGGTAGAGTCATCTACCAAAGCCTGTTCAGTTAGCCTTAAATATAACGGGATTTTTTATACCGAATTTGAAATAGCACCACAACAACATGCTAATAAAATGCTTAAAATGGTACAAGCAGTATTAAACAAGGCAAAGCTAAAAGGGCAAGATATAACTGTTTTAGCCTTATGCGAAGGGCCTGGAGCTTTTACAGGAGTTAGAATTGCCGCAGGCGTTATTCAAGGTCTAGCCTATGGTTGGAACTGCCCAGTGGTCTCGGTTTCTAGTTTAGAAGCCTTAGCATGGGAAGTATTAAAAGACAATCCAAACCATACTGTTATCGCCTGTTTAGACGCGCGTATGCAAGAAATTTATTTACAAGAATGTAGTTGTAACAAAGGAAATTTAGTTTCAAATCCACCTTTAATACTGGCTGAACAAGCGGCATTAAAAATAACAAATTCGATAGAAAACGCCATCGGTACTGGCGATATCGAGCAAGAGTTTCCGAATGTCGTGGCAAGTTTTGTACAGTGGAACCCCGCTTTTCCAAGTGCAGAAGCGGTTGCAGAGATAGCCTCACAAAGAATTGGTGAGGCAAAGTTTGTTCTTAATGAGCTACCTTTACCACTATACTTACGCAACAATGTTGCAGAAAAATCTAAAAAAATTATAGCCAAGGTGAAAAATGAAAAATCTTAAACTATCGTTAGTTGTTTTTATATTAAGCATATTAAGCTTTTCAGCTCAAGCCAAAGTGTTTGCGCTAAATGACACTATTTTTAT
>CAZZKU010000006.1:15647-19141 GCA_964654635.1 uncultured Piscirickettsiaceae bacterium
TTAATTGATGCGATAGATAAAGTGGTTGCAGACGCACACTACATAGCAACCGAACCAGATTTAGATAAAGCAAATCCTAAAGATTTAAAAAAATTAAAACAACAATTAGCTATAGTGATATTTTATAACCAAGCATAAAGGTACGAGGTTTTCCTGGTCTAACTCCGAATGGTCTTCTAGCAACGATACTGGCTTCATCGGTTACATTGTCAACCGTAAAATACACGGTTTGTTTCGGGGTTAAGAAGTAGTTAAAACTAAAATCAACTATATGTTGAGCATCGGTTCGGTCTTCTTTGATAGGTGCATCACTTCCTGAAATAGTACGCGCTTCTGCGGTGTAATTAAATGCCAAAGCCCCTTGCCAATTGTTGTCGGTTAGCCCGACTCTTGCGGTAAGTAAGTGTTTTGGTAACCCAGCTAATTCATCGCCTGGTTTAACATCGCCTAAGTCGGGTCGGGGTGCAGAAAAAGTAGTTTGAAATTCACTGTCAGTATAGGTATAAACTAATGTAACAGGCATTGCTAGGCGAGTATCAAATACACCTTTAAAGGTTTTATGCATGTCCGCTTCTAGTCCCCAAATATCAACATCACCAGAGCGGAAGCCCTTATCAACATCTTCTGGGCGACAACCTGAACTGCCATCACAGACCACGCTTAGGTTGCTATAATCGCTGTAAAAACCAATGACCGCACTGCTAATTTCTGAGTTAATATAGCGAAAACCTAACTCATAGTTAACACTTTTTTCAGGCAAAGCATCATCAGGGCTTCCTGGTGGTAGGTTTACAAACCCCTGGTGAACGCCAGATACTAGGCGCAGGCTATCGGTGATTTTGTAGTTCACACCAATACCTGGCAGGATAATGGTATTTTCAAGGTCGGTTTTTTTGTTGGCTTGTATTCCTGTATATTTGTCTTTTGATTCATCTAAATGTTGGCTTCTAATAAATTCACCACGAACACCACCACTAATCGCTAAATCACCCATTATAATTTCGTTAAACAAAAACAAAGATACCGCTTGCGATTTGGCTTGGTCTTGCTTGGTATCATACGGTGCAATAGAGGTATTTTCGGCAAGGCTACCAGCGGTAACTTCAAATTGTCGCATAGTATGGTCGCGAACAACCTCATCTTCGTGATAACGCAAACCGATTGCAAGATTATTTTGATAACCACCGATATAGAGTTCCGCATCTAACTGAGTTTGTATACCTTGAGAAATAAAATCTCTATCCTTAGCTTCCATTAACATCTGCTGTTCAGGCACGTCATTCGAGTTGGACTGTCCAGTCATTATATTGTAAAAATCAATATTCCCTGGAGTGTTAGGGTTGCGTAAAACATCATTGAATGAGATATTATCGTTACTAAAATCGCCTACTTTATCCCAAACACGAGAAAATTCTCGTCGGTACATTACGGTATTAATCGTAAAGTCACCACCAGGGTCTAAAAAATAGTTAAGGCTAAATTGTTGGTGTTGCCACTCCATCTTATCATCGCCACTAATTATGTAACGACGGTAGGGATCTTTAGCAAAATCATCATCGGTTAAGCCTAAATAGGTTTCATTAGAAACTTCATTTGCATAGCCCAATTTAACATCTAATTGGTGGTAAATATCGGCACTGGGATCGCTGTTAAAGCGTAGTTTTAAGGTAACTTCGTTTTTATCAAAACCCGTATCTCCGCCACCATCAATCTTTTTAAAACCATCGGACTGCATATGCACGCCTTCTAGTAACCAGCCAAAATTTTGGTAGCTGTTGCCATAAAAACCGTGTAGGTTTTTAAAACCATAGCTACCCGCTGATATGTCTAAAGTACCCGTGCCGTTTGGGGTGTTTTGCATCGGAGTTTCACGGCTAACAAAGTTAATAGCACCACCAACCGAATTAGGCCCATACTTTATAGAAGACAAACCTTTATAAACTTCTACCGCTTGCATTCTGGACATCATAGGAAAGTAGTAGGCAGCAGGAGCAGAATAGGGAGCAGGAGCAAATAGCACGCTGTCTTCCATTAGCGTTATTTTTTTACTGCGGTTAGAATCCGAACCACGCATACCGATATTAGGTCTTAAACCATAACCATCTTCTTTGCGCATGTAAACCCCAGGCACCTCTTCAAGCACTCGGTTAACATCAGTATAATGCCACTGCTCTAAAGATTCTTCGCCTATTTTGTGGATAGAACCAGGCGCTCTTGCTCGGTCTTCATCTGTTCCAGTTATGGTTATCGCATCTAACTGCCCGCCTTTTTCAGGGCTGGCTTTAGCTTGCATGCTAAATAATGGAGTAAAAGAAGTGCTAACCAATGAGCCAATTAGTAATAAGTTTTTTGTAGAGCCAGTTTTAAATTTATTCATGTTTTTAATGTTTATATTAAGTCGCTATTTTAATCATATGATTAGTCCATTTAACATCATCGCCCATATTATTCAGCAGTGTTGCCGTGAGTTTTTTAGCGTTTATATGGTAGAGTTCGCCCGTATTCGCACTAGCAATAAAATCATTATAACCTTTAATAGGCTGGACACCACTAACATCATTTATTTTAACCGAACCCATGAAAGTTTTTTGCTTTAAGTCCCAAAACCCCATGCCTTTTCCTCTAGGGCTACTTACTGCGGCAATATTTCCTGCAATGGTAACATGCCCTACATAACCATTCATCAACCATAAAGAATCTTCATCAATCGGCAACATTTCAATAGCTCCGCCACCTTGCTGAATACCAACTAAATAAGGCATTTCTCTCCTGCCCTTATACTGGCAAACCACCAAAGTTTTGTCGTTATCAAACACAATCGCTTGTCGAATAGAAAGCCTGTGTACAGGCATATCAATTCGGTTTAGTAGTTTTCCGCTGTTCGCATCAATATAATTAACCGAAGAACGCATGGAATTTAGATCAAAATAATATTTCCCACTATCAGGGCGGGTTCGCAAACCACCGCTGGCAATAACCAACGTTGTTCCATCAGACAATATATCAATACCATGAGGACCCAAACCATAAGCAGGAAGCTCACGCACAAAACTAAAGTTTTTAGTTTCATACACGCCAATCACGCCTTCAGAGCTATCAATAATATTCTCGGTAGTAAATAACCACTTTCCGTCAGGCGAAAAAACCGCATGACCATTAAAATGGCGGTCTTTACGAATACGGGTTTCAGCCACTTTTTTAGCGGTTTTGCTGTTAATAACGTTTAGCTTAGTACCTGTTAAGCCTGGTAAAATTACCAACAGGTCATTATTAGGGTGGGGAGCAAAGCCATGCGGCATTTCAGGCAGAGCAAGCCTAAACTTTTCAGAACCGTTGCTATTAATACCGCTGATATAAAATTTACCTGCGTTATTGTGATGCCCATTAATAAAAAAACCCTCTTTTAAAGAAGGTTTGTTAGCAGCCTGAATAGCTGCAGGCAACCAAGGGAGTAAAGACAGCCCAGCTAAAAAACCACGGCGTGATAGTTTGGG
>CAZZKU010000007.1:0-5518 GCA_964654635.1 uncultured Piscirickettsiaceae bacterium
TAGAGAGTTATTAAATTAATTTATCTAAAAAATGGTAGCTAAGCTAGCCTTTTTTTATTTAATATAATTACTAACATAATCATATTGGAGAACTAACATGTCCGAACTTGAAACCGTACACAACTATTATGAGCGTAAAGTAGTTGATGAAATAAACAGTAATTACCTGGAATCTGGCTTAAATGACACTCAACTTGCTGACTTAGCCTGTATTTGCTTTAAACCATATTCCGCCTAGATATATTCGCTATGACATTGATATGTCTTTTTATATGAGCGGGGAAGAATTTGATGAAATGAATAATAAGGTTTCAATAGCTCTAAAAAAAGCCTTTGAAATAATAATGAAACCAAAAGACAAACCTGACAAAAAGTAAGGCAGCTATTTTTCAATGCCTTTCTCAATAATAAAAGACAAGAACTCTTTCGCTAATAAAGACAGTTCTTTGCCTTTTAAATATACTATATTCCACTGCTTAATTATCGGAAAGCCTTCAACATCTAATTCTTTAATTAAGCTATTGTTACCTTCTTGATTTAGCGTTAACCTAGAGATAACTGCCACCCCTAAATCGCCTTCTACACAGTGCTTCATCGCTTCATTAGTATCAACCACCATTCTTTCATTAATCGCTAAATTATTATCCGAAAATAATAACTCAACAGTTGAACGAATGCCTGACCCCTCTTCTCTCATTACAAAAGGTTCTTTAGTGAGTCGCTTTAAACTAACTTTTTTACCTACTAAAGCATTATCTTTATTGGCAATAACCACTAGAGGGTTGATTGCAAAAGGAATAACCTCTAACTCATTATTACTTAAAGGAATTTGACCTAATATGTATAAGTCGTCAAGATTTTGATTAATACGCTCAAGTATCTTCTGTCGATTCATTACTTTTAAACTTAAATCAACTCTTGGGTGTTTCTTGATAAACTTGCCGAGAGCAATGGGAGTGAAGTGATTAGCGGTTGACACAACCGCTATACGCAATCGACCTTGAGTCATCCCTTTTAGATTATCAAGGGTGATTTCTAAATTAGAAAGCTGATCTATGATACTTCTACAGGTAGAAGCAACCTCTTCACCAACCTCGGTTAAGAAAATATTACGTCCAACCATCTCATAAAGAGGCAGTTCAATTGATTCGCTAAGAGTTTTTACCTGTGCGGAGACGGTTGGCTGAGTTAAAAACAATTCATTAGCAGCTTTGGTGAAGCTTAAAAGCCTTGCAACAGCCTCAAAAACTTGAATTTGACGTAAGGTAGCATGTCGAATTAGATACTGCCCAGGAAGGGGGCTACTAGAATTATTTTCCACTATAAAAACCTCTTTAAGGAAGCACTTAATAAGCTACTATTATAACTTTGCAACCGCTGCAGTTGCCGCTCGCGAAGCTTCAATTACATCGGCTTCTGAACCAGCAATTAATAAACGACCGTACGCTCCTACCGCCCTTGCTTCAATCAAGGTAATATTCGAAGCTTTTTCCGCTTCATTTGCGGCATAAATAATATAACCTGCTGGCTGAGTTTCCATAATAAACATACTTTGACCAGGTAAAATCATTGAACCTTTGCGGTTATCCCTATTAATCAACGTTGCATGATCAGGGGTAATAGCACGAATTATCTCATTCCACATAACAGTACAAGACTGGCGAGTAGTGTGCTCTGCCTTAAGATAACCTAAAACATGCTTGCCAGATTCTTGAACATCGCTTTGATCCCTATGGTGAATAACCATAGAACCATAAGAACGCTCAACTATCTGTTGACCTAGATGCACATTAGAAGCCTTTAGAGCGATATCAGACAAGTGATGGACGGCCATACCAGGGGAAACTTCCATCCAAAGACAAGAGTCCCCAGGAAGAGGCATAAATCCCATCGAAGCTGTTCCCATATAAGATGCTAATTGTGGCTGTAGAGAGTCTAAAAATACGTAGGTTCTAAGTTCTATCATTTCGGTTCCGCTCTATTTTTTTAATTAAGCCATTTAAAGCTTGTGCTCTGTGACTTACTTGATTTTTTATCTCCAACGGAATATCTGCCGCTGTTTTAAAATAATCAGGTATCCACATAATAGGATCATAACCCACACCGTAGCTTGTTCTAACTTCTGTTAAAATTTCGCCACACCATTTACCCATACTAATAAGCGGAGTTGCATCCGTGGCTGACCTTACATAAGCCATTGCACAAAAATAACATGCTTTGCGGTCTTTATAAGGCACGCCTTTTAATCGTTGCAGTAATTTTTCATTATTTAAACTATCAGAAGTATAACCACTTTGACCATCACTTGCATAACGAGCAGAATAAATCCCTGGCTCGCCGTTTAAATAAAACACCTCTAAACCAGAGTCATCTCCTATTGCAGGCAACCCCGTTTTTTGACTGGCAAAGCGTGCTTTTTTAATAGCATTTTCAATGAAACTTAAGCCATCTTCTTCAACTTCTTCGTTAAAAAAATCAGTTTGTAACTTTACAGAAAACCGCAAATCTTCCAAAAGAGGAAGAATTTCTTTCACCTTATGCGGATTTCCCGTTGCCAAAACAACTTTTTCCATAGAATTATTCAATTAAGGCAAGACTTCTACATTAATAGAAAAGACCATCAGACTATGCTTTCTTTTTTTATATTTCCTAAAGACTTTCATTACAGATTCATACTTATCAACAGAAACAACAAGCATTAACAATATATTGGTATCTCCTTCAATATGACTATCTTGTAAACCATGACTACCATTACCTCTTACGTTAAATTCTGTGTAAGCGGTGACACCAGCAGTGCTTAAATCTTCTTTTAGCCTACTCTCAAGCGATGAATTGGTAATCACTTGTATCATTTTTTTTTCATGCATTTCGATTGACATAACTTTTCCTTCTTACTTATTTAAATACCAGCATACCAACCAGCCATGCTATAAAACAAAGGAATACCGATTACCACGTTAAATGGAAAGGTAACTCCCAACGAAAGCGTCAAGTAAAACGACGGATTGGCTTCAGGAACACCATATCTCATAGCAGGAGGTACAGCAATATAAGAAGCACTAGCCCCTAATATAGCGACTAACATTGCTCCAGCAGGACTAAATCCTAATAAGGTCGTTCCAACAAACACACCTATTGTTCCACCAATTAAAGGCATAATCAAAGCAAATGTAACTAATGTAACTCCAGCATCTTTAAAAGATTTAATACGCTTAGCTGCTTCAATACCCATATCTAATAGGAATAAGCATAGTACACCCATAAAAATTTCATGCGAGAAAGGATAAACTTTTTCCATCGCCTCTGGCGTAGCTAAAGCACCAACAACCATTGAACCCATTAATAAAACAACACTACCATTAGTAAAAGCTTCTTTTAGAACCGTTCCCATTGCAAAGTCACTTTGATCAATAGGGGTTCCATCAGCGGGGTTAATTCCACCATTAGCGGTAAGATGCTTTCTAGCCAACATAGCCAATACCAAACCGATAATAATTGCTGGAGATTCCATAATAACCATCATAATAATGGGATAACTTTCATACTCTATGTTTGATGCCTGTAAAAATGCAATTGCAGTTAAAAAGGTAGCCGCACTAACTGAACCATAGTGTGCAGTAATTGCTGCAGCATTGAATCTATCTAATCTATCTCTAAAGCGTAAGATACCATACCCAATGATAGGGATAACCAACCCCATAATAAACGCCCAAAAAATAGATTGGAAAGCAAGTACGAAATCGGCTTTAGCCAATTCAGCTCCACCTTTTAGACCTATAGCCATCAATAGGTACAAGGAAATACCTTTAGCCATCCCTTCTGGAAATTTTAGATCTGATTTAATTAAGTGTGCAAACACACCTAATGCAAAAAACAACACCGCTGGTATTAGTAAATTATCAATCCCTGACATAGGAATCCTCGCTTGTAAAAATAAATTTTATTAGAAGATAGTATATATAAAATACAGATCTTGTTAAATCGGAAAAACAGCCAACTCATATAGAGATAAGTAAATACATCACATTAAACCTATTTTAAAAACGCTTAGCTGGCTATTTTTTAGCTATAAAAAAAGGGTACATTAGCACCCTTTCTTAAAAAGTTTAAAACCTAATCAGGCCACACTCTTTGGTTAGAATAAAAATTAATTTTATCTGCTATATGCTCAGACTTTTTTATACTTTTAACCATTTTCTTTGCTTTAACAACTGTTTCTTTCACCACTGGCTTCTTAACCTGCTCCGTCTTTTTAACGGTAGCTGGTTTTTTAGCTGTAGTTGTTACAGTTTCTACTTTTTTAGCGATAACCGAAGAAGCTTTGTTAGCGACTACAGGTTTTTTATTTGCCGTAGGAGTTGTTTGGGTAGCAACTGCTGACTTTTTAGAAGTAACTGGGGTAGTTGATTTAGAAGACACCAAGGTATTTTGCACTGAATTAGCTTTATCCGCTTCAGCATTCTTCGAAACAGGGCTATTAGATACTATCTTTTTAACTGCTGTTACTTTCTTAGTAGAACTTGTCATAAGGCATCTCCTTCAGAAATATCACAAAGCCTATTATAACTAGAGTCAATCAACTTAGCTAAGTTCAAATCTACTTCATTTAATTCTTGGCTTTTTGATTCAGAATAGATAATGACAGAAGCATGTTTACGACCAAAACTTATATTTGGATGGTGATTTAGTTGATCCGCATGCTCTGCAACTTCGTCTAAAAACTCTCTTAAAACTTCAAAACCATCAAAATCAAACCTTCTATCTAACGATAAAGGCTTTTTTTTTGATTTCCAGCTAGAACTCATACAAAGTTCCTAGCAGGAGGTTGCTGAACTTGTAACGACTGTTGATAGTCTTGTAGCCAACTATTTATTCTAGCTAGTTGCTCTTGCTCTTCCGTAAATAAACGGTTAAACAAACTATGACCATCAATAGAACCCATATTATGACAATATTGAGTTGCTTCACTATAAAGTTGAATTAAATCGATTTCTCTAGCCTCACAACTTCTCAAGGCTTCATAAATAGAACTTGATGGAGTAGCTGAACTTAATACGCTTCCAGCTGGAACCACACCCTTAGTTACCATAAAGTCTGTTAATAAATTAGCATGTTGAAATTCTTCATTTGCTAATACAACAAAACCTTCAGCATAGTTTAATTCATTTCTGTTTTTTGACAGAGATGCTTGGGTTAGATAATGCTGACCAGCAGAAAACTCTAAACTCAACGCTCTACCTAAATAACCAAGAATTCGAGAGTCTCCACTAGCCTGAACAGAAGCTTGAACTTGTGGATGACTACCTCTACCAGGAATAATATTTCCCTGCATATTTGGTTGATAAGCCATAATGCATCCTTATAATTTTAAATAGATTACTAAAATCCATGAATGAATTAATTAACTATTAGCTACGTTTAGCAGAACCATTAGCCATATCCATAATAGGATTTAGCTCATTATGAGGGCGAGCAATAATGTGTGCTGCTACTAAGCCATCACCAACACGTTCAC
>CAZZKU010000007.1:5618-18692 GCA_964654635.1 uncultured Piscirickettsiaceae bacterium
CGGCTTCAATTCCTGGAACTAGTCCACGTGTTTCAATCATTCCTAATGCGATTCCGTATTCTGTGCTCATAATAATTTCCTTGTTTAAATACTTAAATTAAGCTTTTACTGTGTTAGATAAAACTGGCTCTACTTCTTTATGAGGGCGAGCAATAATGTGTGCTGCTACTAAGCCATCACCAACACGTTCACACGCATCTGCACCAGCTCTTACTGCTGCGTTTACCGCACCAGTTTCACCACGTACTAAAATAGTTACATAACCACCACCAACAAACTCACGACCAACTAGACGAACTTCTGCTGCCTTAGTCATTGCATCTGCGGCTTCAATTCCTGGAACTAGTCCACGTGTTTCAATCATTCCTAATGCGATTCCATAATCACTCATAATTATATCTCCGTTAATCTATCAAGTTAAATTTTGTGGTGGCCAACAATCAATGATGCCGCCTACCGTTAAATCAGTTAAAATCTTGTCGTCTCCTGCGGCACTACGCGCAGCAGAGTTTGCAATCGTAAAAACCCAGTCACCTGAATTCACGCCAATTGGGTCTAGCGCCACTAAAGTACTGCCAGACATACTTTTTAAAACCTTCACTGGTAGTAAACCCATTCCGTCAAGCCGACTTGTTAAAATCAACCTTTGCTGAACTTGATGAATTTCCACCTATGGAGCCTCCCAATTATCGATAATACCAATAATAGTTAAGTCGCTTGGATAGCCTTTTATACCACTCGCATCACGAGCCGCAGAACTACCCACACACAACACCCAATCACCAGGAGCACAACCAACAGGGTCAACTGCAACCATAGGCGTTCCACCAGCTTTTTCAGTCACAACCAATAAAGGCTTATGCTCTAAACTAGCTATTCTATTTGTTGAGACTAGAGTACTTTCAACTTTAAAAATCTTCAACTCGTCACCTCCTTAGTGGTAATCAGAAGCTAGTAATTTTTCGGCTGGCTGATTACTTTTATAGTCTCGCAACGTACACAATGTTTGCAATGTTTTATTAGCCGATAAATCTTCATATTGAACATGCAAAGCATTTTCTATCCTTGCCGCTTTAATACTTGCTCTTTCTCTTGAACCAGGAACCCTTCCATCATAATTACAACGAATTATAATTGGAATAGGCAGTCCTTTTTTTAAATTTAGACCAGTAAAAATTTTAATTCCTACATTAAGATCATTAATTCCTTCTTCAACGGTATCTAAATAAGCGTAATAACTAAGGTTTCTTAGTTGTACTTCTTCAAACCCATTTCCTACGCCAATAAATCTTTCGGCATGCCCAATATCTGAGTAACAGCCTTTTTCATATTGATTGACGTAAGCTATTTGAGAAAAATTATTCTCAACAAACCAAGCAACTAGTTCTTGCATTGACTCTGTTGCAACATCGGAACTTCTACCACTATTACACTCTAAAATAGAGTCTTTAATCTTAAGCCTAGCTTGCTTGGCATTCATATCATTTGTTTGGTGAAAAAGAATACTTGTATCAATATATCGATCCAAGCATACTTTTCCAGACTTATTCGGTACATGAATCTTCAAACTATCGTCATCCGTATTCATCCCGATCAATAGCGTTTGTACAGATGAACTGCAACCAAAACGGTTTTCAATAGCCTGGCTAAAGTCTTCCAACTTAGATTTGGCTGCTTCTGCCGCTTTAACATCATCACTACCATGAGCCGCACAACCTTGTTTCAAGGGTTCTGACTTAGAATAATGATAAACCGCTATTTTTAAATATTTGGTTGGATCATTTACTGAACTAACTGCTCCACTTCTGAAGCGTTCATATTCAACAAAGACCCAATTCCGGACGCTCTCACTGATGTCAAAAAGAACACCCGCATGAGACTTTCTTCTTACCAAGGTATAAGGTAACCTAAGGGCGTAACTTACTAGGTGTGCTAAACGTCCATCCGAACAGGTTGCAATGCCTACAGCATGAAAACCCAATTCTTTAAATTTCTGTTCAGCTTCTGCCTTGTTTTGACCATGTAAAGGATCTTTTTTGAAAAAGACCTCCGACATATCAATGAACTTGGCAAAAACACTTTGACAATATAAGTCGTTAAAATCAAATCGGCTACTTTCTAACTTAGCCAGAGATTCTGAATCAAAATTAATATTCAACCTTGATTTAACAAGACTTACAATTTCTGCAGAATTTCCTCTAAGTGAATCGGCTGACCTAATCACATTCTCTATATCATCAAAACTCGCTTTTGTTTCAACTTCATAAGTATTCATTACCTGATTTTTACTCGCTTGATTCAATGGATGTTCCCTTGAATCAGAACTTAAAGACATACCATCAAGATATTCTTGATAACTTATACCTGTTGCTCTATTAGCTGTACGACTCAGCAATGATTTTTTACGATACTGTAATTTCAAGCTACTTTACCTAGTAATTTAATCATTACGCTCTTGCCCCACCAGAAAGTGTTACTTTAGCACCTTCGTGCGTATTACCAGCTGAGCCAGTAATTGGACTAGGCGGAACTTCCTCCATTGAATGCGGTCTAAAATTAACTGCACTCAAAGGAGTTTGTCCCTTATGACCTCTAATTGTAGGGTTACGAGAAGCGGCAGACGAGCCACCAGTTCCTGTAACTTTACTACCACTATCCCAACCGTCTCCAGTTATGACGCTATCACCAGACAACATTGACTCAACGCTAGGTAACGGTTGAGACATATCGCCTACTGGAGCATCCGCAATCATGATTGGAAAATCACTCTCACCAATAGTAGAAGCATTTAAACCCTGACAAATAAGACTGGTTTGATCCATTCCTTGGTATTGTGTACCTGTTACTAACTCACAAGCACCCGCTTGAGCACCCGTTAAGCCAGTAACTCCTGGTTGAGTACCCGTTAAGGCGTGCCCCTGACTAGCTTCTACTGGCTGCATATTCTGCTTTACATTTGACTGACGATCAATCAAATTACCTAATGGAAAATTTCCTTTAGATGAACCTATAGACTTTAATGGCGTGCTAGAACGGTCACCAGTAACATTTTGCGTACTTGAAAAAGTTCCAGAAATATCAACTTTAGAATCAGAGTTCTTAGGCATAACGTCATTTAAACATTTTGTCTCAAACTCTTCTTTCCCTTGGTAGCCCGTACCTGTAACTGATTGGCAATAACCTTTATTAATACCTGTTACAGCCTCGACTCTTCCAACTTGAGTTCCACTGGTTTTATTTCCTGCAAATGTACTCGATATAACAACTTTCTCCGGAGAAGGCATTCCTTCTCTTGATGCTGGCTGTATCGACCCTGACTGAACAGGGAAATCGTTACCACCGCTAACCTTGTTAGCTGAACCAGGATTTGCGGCTGCAACCCCTGATAATATAGCTTGATTAACGGTAAAACCACTAGCTACATTGCTAGATACTGCAGACGTTGCTCCACAAAATAAGTCACTTTGATCAGACGGCAAGTACTCTGTACCAGTTACACCAGCACATTGTCCTACTCTATCACCAGTTACAGACTTGGCTTGACCTATTCTGCTACCGCTAATTGACTGCCCTTTAGCCGTTTGGGTTGTGGTAACCTTAGAGGAACCAGCAACAGGAACATCAGAACAATGCTTAGCAAACTCTTCCATTCCTAAATACTCAGTACCACTTACCAACTTACAACTTCCTTTTTCTGCCCCTGTTAGTTGACCTTGACCAACTAAAGCACCAGAAACAACCTGTCCACTCAAAGTTTTAGAAAAACCCACTTTATCAGCGAGCCCCTCTGACTTATTCTTACGAGAACGTTGTTTTCTTGAAGAACTAGAAGCTGTAGAGCATCCTGACTTTCCACGTTTACAACGATCCGAACGAACTGATTTTGCTATATCACGACCTGAAGCTTCTGGATTATAAGCCTTAGCAACAACACTAGCTGAATTTCCACTAGCTTTATATGCTGAAACCCCTGCACTTCCTTTAACTTTAGCTTTGCGTCTCGCCTTTGAAACTAAACGACCACTAGATTGCTTAACCGAAGTTGACTTAACCTGTGTTTTACGTGCTGTAGAACGATCTATAGCAGAACGTTTCGGCTTAGTTTTTGACTGTGCTCTTGGCTCAAGAACTGCTTTTGGCTCAGGCTTAGTTCTAGTTCTAGTTCTTACGCTAGCTTGACCTGATGCAGAATTTTGACCACGCATTAACTGCTTCCTTCTCTGCTTAGCCACTTCACGACCTTCTGAAACCACTACGGCTCCTGCTGGTGCAACTACTGACTTACGCACAGAAGGCGTTGTCGCAACACGTTGCAAAGGAGCTTCTTTAGAAAGCCTCTTTGTTGGCAACGGTGCAATACCAGATGCCTTAGTTTTACGACGTGAAACAGCCCGGGAGCGCCCGCTTTGGGTTTTAGTAGAATTATTCATACCATTACTCCATATTCAATTGCTTGTTTCTTACATGCCTCTTGGGCGGTAAACAACAAAGTTATGTCCCTGACACTGGGTATAGTTGTCATAACCAACAACACGAATCAAATGATCAGGATAAGCTTGACGACAAGCTTCAATTTCATTTAAGAATAATTCAGGATCACGCATTCCGAAGAATGGTAATTTCCACATACCCCAATAATGATCAGAAGCATTTGCTGGGGATTCATGTTCAAGAGCTGGAGTCCAGCCCTGGTTGATGATGTATACGATTTGGTCATAGATTTCATCAGCAGTCATATCCGGTAAAAACGAAAAAGTTTCTAGCGAAAGTTTTGTGCGATAGTCATCTGAAATTATATTACTCATTGATATTCTCCTACTATGTTAACTAAGCGTCTAGTTTATCGACAGTGTCGAATTCAAACTTGATTTCTTTCCAAGTCTCTAGGGCTACTGCAAGCTCATTACTGTGTCTTGCTGCTTCACGAAGAATGTCTCCACCTTCACGCTCTAAATCACGACCTTCATTACGGGCTTTAACACATGCTTCAAGAGCAACACGGTTAGCAGCTGCTCCAGCAGCGTTACCAGCAGGGTGACCTTGTGTACCACCACCAAACTGAAGAACCGAATCATCACCAAAGATGTTTAACAACGCAGGCATATGCCATACGTGAATACCACCAGAAGCAACGGCCATAACACCAGGCATAGAAGCCCAATCTTGGTCAAAGAAAATTCCTCTCGCACGATCTTCAGCAACGAAATCTTCACGTAGCAAGTCAACAAAACCTAATGTTGATGCACGATCACCTTCAAGCTTACCTACAACTGTACCAGTATGTAAGTGATCACCACCAGATAGACGTAAGCACTTAGCCAGTACGCGGAAATGGATACCGTGATGAGGGTTACGATCGATAACAGCGTGCATTGCACGGTGAATATGTAACAACATACCGTTGTCACGACACCAGTTAGCTAGCGTTGTGTTAGCTGTAAAACCAGCAGTCAAGAAATCATGCATAATGATAGGCTGACCTAGATCTTTAGCGAACTCTGCACGCTTTATCATTTCTTCAACAGTACCAGAAGTAACGTTTAAGTAGTGACCTTTTACTTCGCCTGTATCTGCAGTTGCCTTATCTACCGCACTAGCTACAAATTCAAAACGATCTCTCCAACGTTGGAAAGGCTGAGAGTTAATATTCTCATCATCTTTGGTTAAATCTAAACCACCACGTAAACACTCATACACTGCACGACCGTAGTTTTTAGCAGATAGACCTAGTTTAGGCTTGATAGTACAACCTAACATTGGACGACCATATTTGTTTAATTTATCACGCTCAACCTGGATACCACTTGGCGGACCTTGACAAGTCTTAATAAATGCTACTGGGAAACGGATATCTTCCAATCTTAAAGAACGAATCGCTTTAAATCCGAAAACGTTACCAACAAGTGAAGTTAGTACGTTTACAACTGAACCTTCTTCAAATAAATCTAATGGGTAAGCGATGAATGCATAAAAAGCTGACTTATCGCCAGGTACGTCTTCAATTCTGTACGCACGACCTTTATAGTATTCCATGTCCGATAATAAATCGGTCCATACTGTTGTCCAAGTTCCTGTAGAACTTTCTGCTGCAACAGCAGCTGCTGCTTCTTCACGTGAAACACCATCTTGTGGTACCACTTTAAAGCAAGCTAGTAAATCTGTATCAAGTGGCGTGTAATCAGGTGTCCAATAGGTCAACTGATAATCCTGCACGCCCGCGTCAAAAGTTTGTGTAGACATAGAATTTCTCCTCTAGGGTTTCTTTGGAGTTAAATTTGAACTCACGTGCTATATTACTGATTTTCAAAAGATAAGCCAATTGAAATAAACAGCCGAAAGGATAGACTATCCTCTATATATAAAACACATGCCATTTCCTCTTTAAACAAAACAAGTTACGCTAGCAAAAAACTTAAGTGGAAAAACTACCAGTCAAATTTTTATAGCAAGCGAAAAAAATTTCATGAAAGATATACTACACTATTTTTTAAAAAGAACGGTTAAATAATTTAGAAATTTAGCGCAGGCGCTTGAATAGATAAAATGCAAGAGAAAGCAACACCAAAGAAGGTAAAAAAGCACCCATAACAGGAGATAAGTTATAAACGACACTTAAATTACCAAAAATTTGATTTAATAAATGAAAACTCATACCTATCATAATTCCAACAAAAATTCTCTGCCCCATACTTACTTGCCTCTGCGAACCAAAGATTAAAGGAAACACCAAGGCAATCATGCCTAAAATGACGAATGGTGTGGCTATTTTTCGCCAAAAAGCTAACTCATAAGCTTCTGAATCCAAGTCATTGTGTTGCAAAAAATCAATATAATGATATAAGTCAACCACTCCCATATAACGAGTTTCAACATTCAAACTATCTAGCAAACTGGGCGTTAAAGGTAGGGATACGCTCACACTACTCTCCAGCTCAATGTGATAAGTTAACGACTTCCACTCATGTGCTAACGCTTGATTAGCTTGCCAACCTATCAAGGCCTTCTCCACGTCAAACAATTGCCAACCCTCACCTAGATAGTCTGCTTTTTTTGCATGTAAGCGAGATTTAATTTCCCCGTTTTCAATACTATAAATACTAACATCCAACAACTGCTTATCAGAAACCAGCCTGCCAACGTGAATAAACCGACTGCCTTCCTTCATCCACAAACCACCGGAAGATCCTAGCGAAAAATTTAAATTCAAAGCCTCGCCTCTCATTTTTTTGGCATAAGCTTCGGCTTTTGGAGCAACTAACTCTCCCGCTAAGGCGACCATTACCCATAAAATAAAAGCCGACTTCATTACTGCAAAAAAAATACGCCTAATTGGCCAGCCCGTTACGCGCAAAATAGTTAGCTCTGAATGATTCGCCAACCCTCCCAAACCAAGCAACGCACCAATTAAAAGTGCTATCGGAAAAATTTCATAACCAAACACAGGTAGCTTTAATAGAGTGTACAACGCCCCTTTACTTATTGTATAAACGTCATCAACTTTACCTAGTTGAATCATAAATTCAGAAAACCCAAGGATAATTAACAACACCAAAGTAACCATTAAAGTATGACCGACAATGACCCTCCCCAAATAACGCTCAATCAAATTCATTTTTTAACCCTTTGCAGAATTTTATTTAGCTTTGGCTTTACAATGAAACTAGGTTTTAATGACCCTTGATACAATGCATACATTAAAAATAAAATCAGCACCGGCCATAAACCAATATTTACGGACAACTCCCCGTTTGACACAGCTTCTCTACTGGTCACCAATAACTGGTTAAAAACAACATACAACACTAGAGCAATGAACACCTTAGCAAAACGCCCTTCTCTTGGGCCTGATCGGCTCATTTTCAGACCCAACAAACCCAACACCAAAATTGACAAAGGAGTCACTATTCTCCACTGTAACATAGCGGCTTGTTTAACCTCTTCCGAATTCCACAACTCTAGGGTAGTTATTTCATGTCTTTGTTTGCTCGGTGGACTCAGCTGTATCTCGGGCAAAAAGCCCTCAAATCGTTCAAACTTTCTAATAGTGACCTGGTCTTCCAACCCCTGCTTAACAAAGCCAACTCCTTCATAACTAATTCCATCAATTAACACCATTGCTAATTTACCCTCTATCCACTCAAACTTACCGATAGGTGCGGTCATTATCAAATTCTTATCTTCTCTATTGAACTTAACCCAAACCTCTTCTAAAACCTTATCTTGGCTAATAGATTTAGCATAAAACACGCCTCCACCAGGTAATTCATTAAATCTTCCAGGTGTAATCGCTGCCAAAGGGCTGGTTATTTGAGCTTGGGCAATCACCTCTCTTTCTAACTTAAAACTTAGTGGCGTTAAATATAATGAAATCCACGCTGTCACCAAAACTAAAGGAAGTAAAAACCAAAACACTCGCCACTGAAAATAACGGGGGCCTATACCACAGCTGCTTAACACCACCATTTCTTGATCTTGATACAGGCGACCTATTGCCAACATAACAGAAAGCAAAGCGACTAGGGGGAGAATGATTTCCAAAGCAGGAGGGATTTTATACAACAACACCTGAAAGATAACACTGGGAGGAATTTCACCCTGCACAGCAACTGCCAACAACTTAGTCGCCTCTGTACCAAAAGTAATTAACAACAACACTGCCAACACCGCAAAAAACGTTGAAAACAATTCTTTGTAAAGATATTTATCAAGAATTCGCAAAAAAACCTTCCAAGAGGATAGAATAAGGACATTGATTTTAACCCTTAAGGAAGCACTTAACTACAGATTAAGTCAAAAAAATATGATACAAATTGAATTTACAACCAAAACAACCCCTTACCTTACTGATTTTGACACTATTATTGTTCCTGTTTTTAAAGATGGAAAGCTTCATCCTTCAGCCAAGTCTCACGGTTTAGACACGGTTATCTCTCAAATAATTAGCTCTGGAGACTTTAAACCTAAAGCTGGCAATGTTTTTATGCTCGTTCAAGAAAGCCCCGCTCCAAGGCTATGCCTAGTCGGCATGGATCAAGCAAATAACGTATCTGAAAAATCTTATATTGAAGCTTGCACCGCAGTTGCTAAAAGCATAAACAATAGTGGTGCTGCTAACTGCCTAAGCTTATTAGCAGATGCAACCCCTGCAACAAAAGATCTTAATTGGGCTATTTACCAACAAACATTGGTTTTTCAAAACAGCCATTATGACTACAACCACTTTAGCAGAGGAAAGCACCCTTCTCCAAACTATAACATTCGTGCTATTTGTTTTCAGACAGCGAAAGAGTCTCAAAATACAACCAGCCAAGACACTATCAACCAAGCTCAAGCCACCGCATTAGGCATGAACTTGACCAAAGATTTAGCCAACATGCCAAGCAACTTTTGCACCCCTAGCTACCTTGCAGAAACTGCTAAAGATTTAGCCAACAACTATGGTTTTGACTGTAATATTTTAGACCGAGATGAAATGTTAGAGATGGGCATGGGTTCATTTATGTCTGTAGCCCAAGGCAGCGATGAACCACCAAAAATGATTTGCCTATCTTATCAAGGTGGTAAAAAAGGTGATGCACCAATTGCTCTCGTTGGCAAGGGCGTTACTTTTGATACTGGAGGAATCTCACTTAAACCAGGTGCCGGCATGGACGAAATGAAATATGACATGGGTGGCGCGGCAACCGTACTGGGCGTATTTAAATCTCTTGGTGAACTAAAACCGAATATAAATGTTGTCGCAGTCATTCCATCCACTGAAAACATGCCCTCTGGAGATGCCATCAAACCTGGTGATGTGGTTAGATCGCTTGCAGGACAAACCATTGAAATTTTAAACACCGATGCAGAAGGTCGTTTAATTTTATGTGATGCGCTAACCTACTGCCAACAAACCTACCAACCGAAAAAAATAATTGACATGGCAACTTTAACCGGCGCTTGTATTATTGCACTAGGACATCATATTTCAGCCGTACTAGGTAATGACCAAGAACTAGTAGATAGTTTAATTTTAGCCAGCAACACCACCTACGACCGATTTTGGCAAATGCCACTAAGTGATGAATATGATGAACAATTAAAATCTAACTTTGCCGACATGGCTAATATAGGTGGTCGCCCAGCAGGAACTATTACCGCAGCACAGTTCTTAGCACGCTTCACCAAAGACGTAAGCTGGGCACACCTAGATATCGCAGGAACGGCTTGGGTAAGTGGAGTCAACAAAGGAGCGACTGGCCGCCCTGTTCCAGCACTGGTGGAATATCTTATGCAAGAATCAAGTAATTAAAGCCTTAAATAAAATGAACCCCAATAGCAAAAACAACAGCGAAAACAACAGCCAAGACAAGAACCAAGATGTACTATTTTACATACTTGGCTCCAATGACCAGCCATCACGCGACTTGTTTATCAGTAAATTAATTAACAAAATAAACACTCAAGCTAGGCAGGCAGATGTTCGACTTGCCAGTCAGCAAGATTGTGAACGGTTAGATCAGGCTATTTGGCAATTTAAACCGAGTAGCTTTATCCCCCACTCGATTGCACAGCAAGTTGACGCTCCTATTCAACTATGGAATGAAGATATTAAAACACCTTGCCAAGATGTTTTACTGAACCTTCACCCCATCTTCCCTGAATTATTCAGCCAATACCGCAGAACGATTGAAGTGCTAGATCAATCAACCGAGTTAATTAAAATGGGAAGAAGTCGCTGGAAACAATACAAACAATACGGCATAGAGCCGACCATTCACAAGCTATAAGCTAGACAAAAAGGGAGCTATGATGGACATTACTCAACTATTACAATTTTCATTTCAACAAGGAGCATCCGACCTGCATCTATCTGCTGGTATGCCTCCAATAATTCGCAAAGATGGCGATATAAAAAAAATAGACACTCCTAAGCTAGATCAAGAAACCGTTCATAGCATGATTTATGATGTAATGAATGACCTTCAGCGAAAAGAGTTTGAAGAACATTTAGAGTCCGACTTTTCTTTTGAACTGCCCAATATTGCCCGATTCAGAGTTAATGTATTTATGCAAAACAGAGGAATTTCCGCAGTTTTCAGAACCATTCCCAGCAAAATACTCTCGCTAGAAGAGCTAAATACCCCAGATATTTTCAAACAAATTGCTAACCTACATAAAGGCATAGTATTGGTTACAGGACCAACTGGCTCTGGTAAATCTACCACGCTTGCCGCAATGGTTGACCATATTAATGAGCATAAAAAATATCATATTCTAACCATTGAAGACCCTATTGAATTTGTCCACAAATCTAAAAAATCATTAATTAACCAACGAGAAGTTCACAGAGATACCAAAAGTTTTAGTAACTCATTAAGGTCAGCTTTAAGAGAAGATCCCGATGTTATTTTAGTAGGTGAGATGCGCGATTTAGAAACCATAAGCCTTGCTTTAACCGCCGCCGAGACAGGTCACCTAGTGTTTGCCACACTACATACTAGTTCTGCAGCTAAAACGATTGATCGTATTGTTGATGTTTTTCCGAACGCTGAACAAGACATGGTAAGATCCATGTTATCAGAATCTCTACAAGCGGTTATTTCACAAGCACTACTAAAGAAAGTTGGCGGAGGCAGGGTTGCTGCACATGAAATAATGCTAGGCTCTCCTGCCATTCGCAACCTAATTAGAGAAAATAAAATACCGCAGATGTACTCCATTATCCAAACATCTACCCAGCAAGGTATGCAAACGCTTGACCAAGATTTAGAGCGGCTAGTAAAAGAAGGTGTTATTAGCCAAGAAGAAGCACTACCACGAGCGGTTAATAAAAGTTTATTTAAATAAGCCCACCCCTGGTGATTTTAGCCTTTTTAGAAGGTGTTAAAAAGTATTTTTAAGGAGTTTATATTGAACACTGCTTTAACTCAACAAATTCATGCCATGTTAAATGCTTTCATCCAGCAAGGCGGTTCTGATTTATTTATTACCGCTAACGCCGCCATCTCCATAAAAAAAGATGGCAAAATAACCTCTCTAACCGAGCAAACCATTTCAGCAGAAGCCGCTAAACAACTGGTTTTGGGCTTAATGAATTCACAGCAACAAGCCGATTTCAGCCAAAATAACGAATGTAATTTTGCCTACCAACTTCCCAATGTATCTCGCTTTAGAATTAATGCTTTCATCCAACAAGGCATGGTTGGTTGTGTTATTCGGGTAATCAACTCTGAAATACCTAAACTAGCTGACTTAAAGCTTCCGCAAATTCTATCCAAATTAATTATGGAAAAGCGCGGTTTAATTTTGTTTGTTGGTGGAACAGGTTCTGGAAAATCTACCTCCCTTGCCGCTTTAATAGGGCATAGAAATGCCAACTCCCAAGGACATATCATAACTATTGAAGACCCTATAGAATTTGTTCACCCCCACAATAAGTGCATCATCACCCAGCGAGAAGTAGGAGTAGATACCGAATCTTATGCTACCGCTTTAAAAAACACCCTGCGCCAAGCACCAGATGTTATTTTAATCGGTGAAATTCGTACTAAAGAAACTATGGAACATGCGATTGCTTTTGCAGAAACAGGTCATTTATGCCTATCAACTTTACATGCCAACAACACCAGCCAAGCACTAGACCGCATTATTAACTTTTTTTCAGAAGAACGACGCGCTCAACTGCTAATGAATTTATCACACAACTTAAAAGCCATTATCTCTCAAAGGCTTATCCCTAAAATAGGCGGAGGGCGTATTGCGGCGATTGAAATTTTAATTAACACCCCTAGAATGGCAGACTTAATATTTAAAGGTCAAGTTTCGGAGATAAAAGAACTCATTAAAAACTCTAGCGAAGCACACATGCAAACATTTGACCAAGCTTTATTTGACCTCTACGAAGCTGAAAAAATCAGCTATGAAGACGCCCTTAGAAATGCGGATTCATTAAATGATATTCGCCTCAATATAAAGCTAAATAGTAAGCTAACGCCCCCTGCCGAAACTAATCAAGCCGAACAAAAAGAAAAAACAAGCTTAAGTATCGCTGATTAAAAACACAAGAGACACCAACAAATGCATTTAACCTAC